>JAFGSU010000453.1 GCA_016934435.1 Candidatus Zhuqueibacterota bacterium
CGGCATTGCCGTCTGGTTCAGCATCCCAACCCAGACCGGGCGTCACCGGAAATGGTCCGAAATAAGCCCAACCCAGGCCATGCTGAATCCATCCCCCCAGAGTTACGGTAACACAGGTCGGGAACGATCCGATGGTGCCGGCAGCGGGGTAGGCCACCACGCCCTCCGGCGCATCACCGAAATCATAGTCCTGCTGCGCGCGCCCCTCCTGCACACACATCAGCAAACCTGCAAAAAGCATAACGACAAATATTTTTTTCATGATCATCTCTCCCACCTTTTGATTAACAGTACATTAACCTGATAAGATTGATACCCAGATTCGGTGTTAATCCGCGAACTGAACTGACAATATGCCACTCACAGGGTTACTTGATTAACTTGTAGACACCGAATCGGTGTGATAGCGTTACTTCCTGTAACAAAATGACTACTGTGCGTATCATTTTTGTGACTTGAAAGATACATTTCCACTTTTAATTGACCCATAAACGCCATAAAAATGCATTCATTCACCAAACAATAGAGACTTAACTACTTGTTTTTTTGTACTGAACTCTCAGAACGTCGATCTATCAGCAAAGATGTTCAAATATGGTGCCAGAGCGGTGTGATATTGGCGCAAAAATACAGGTCGGTTATTGGGATGAAGGGCAAAGAGGCGCGAAAATGATTTAGATGTCCCTGGATGAATGCAACTCTTAATGAGAGTGGATGATTTTTTTCAGATAAATACGCCGGAACCCTGTAAAGGTAGTGCTGGATGACAGATGAATTTGCCTGCTTTATCAGGTAGTGGTGACCCGCAGACCGATAATCTCCATATTAAGAAATTGCCTTCGATGTTGAGCAGAGCATATCGCCTAAAGCCGGCGCATCTGTGTCCTCTTGAAGATAGTAACCCCCAGGGCATAATAGATCACCGTCAATGCCATCATCAGGGCCATTTCCGGCCACACGTCGATAAAAGTGGCGCCCATAGACAGGACTTTATTCATGGCGATGACGGCATGCGTTGGGGGTAAGATATCATTCAAGGCAAACTGCCTGGCGCCGTACGCAAACAGGATCAGGCGTGGAACCGGGAATCCGGCGCCGGTGAACCACATGAGCAGAAAAAACGGAAAGGTGCCGATGGTGAGCACCGCGGTGGCATTCTTGCAGAAACAGGCGGTCAACAGGCCCACGGCAACCACAGAAAAGGTGGTGAGCACACCGATGACCATGGCGATCCACAGCGGTCCCTCGCTGCGGAATCCCAGCGCGATGGCAGTGTAAAACGTCAGCACAATGGTCACGGCGCCGATGATGATCTGCGCCAGACTGATGCCTGTGAGCAGATCGAAGGAAGTAGTGGAGGAGAGTTGTAAACGGCGCAGGGTTTTCGCCTCCCTTTCCCGCACCAGCGGCAGGGCAGTGGTGAACAACAGCATCATGATGGCCAGCACCAGCAGACCGGGCACATAGGTCTCAAATTCGCTGCGCGGTTTGTTACTGTTGATAAATTCCTCCTGCCATCCTACCGGTGGTTTGTAGCACATTTTTTCCTGGACCACCTGATCGACTGCTGTCAGCGCTAAAATAGATGCCACCGTGTACGTCGGGTTGCCCGGATCGCCGACAATGGTCACTCGATTATCGAATCCGCCGGCGTGCTCCCGGGAATCGTACATCGCGCGGCTAAAATCCGGTGGTATGATGAGCATGGCTGCGTCGTAACGGTTTTTCAGGCGCTCGTCGGCTTTTGTCCGGTCTTGCATCCTCCTCACTTTGACGATGGGGGCATCGCTTTCATATTTAAGCGATTCAAGTGCGGCGATCACATTTTCGCCCTCATTCACCTGCCGAAAGCCCGCGTCCTCATTGATGATGATTACGTGATACGACATTGATCCGCCTCCGGACATGAGCCAGTACAGATAGACAAAAAAAGGACAGAACAGCAGCACCATGAGCAGCGACGCCAGGTCGCGTTTTTGCTCCAGCAGGGTCTTGCGAAATACGGCCCATACTTTCATTCCCGCAACCTCCTTCCTGTCAAAGCGATGAATACATCCTCGAGCGAATTTTCCCGTAATTTTACTTCGGTGATATCGATGCCGGCCTGCTGGATGATCTGCATAACCGTTCCCAGATGGTGAATGATGTTGGCACCGCGAACCACCAGCGATGAGCCGACGGTGAGGATTGTCAGCTGTAGCTGCCTGATTTTTGTCGTCAATTCGGTCAAATCCTGTTGTCCGGCGACGTCTATTTCCAGCACATGGCCGCCACCGATCGTGGCTTTGAGGTTTGCGGGTGTGTCCAGCTGCAGCAGCGCGCCGTGGTCGATGATGGCCACCCAATCGCAGACGCGCTCCGCTTCGTCCATGTTGTGGGTGGTGAAAATGACGGTTTTTTCCCGGGCCATGGAGCGGATGTATTCGCGCAGCATGATGCGGCTCTGCGGGTCCAGACCGGCCTCGGGTTCATCGAGGATGACGATGGGCGGATCGTGCACCAGGGCCATGATAAAATTGAGACGCCGTTGCATGCCGCCGGACAGAGTGCCGGCCGGTTTATGCGTTTTGTCGCCTAATCCCATGTCGTATAGCAACTGCTGCCCTCGCTTTTTAGCCTCCACCGCCGGCACCCGGTACATCTGGCCGATGAACTGCAGCTGTTCCAGGCAGGTGAGTTTCTGCCAGACGATGATTTCCTGAGGACAGACGCCGATCTTACTCTTGAGCGTATCATTTGCCGGGTACATGCTGCGGCCGAGCAGCTGTACGGATCCTTCGTCGGCTTTTATTAAACCACAAATCATGTTGATGGTGGTGGTTTTGCCGGCGCCGTTGGGGCCGAGGAAACCGAATACTGTACCGCCTGGAATGGATAGGCTCAATCGGTCGACAGCCGTTAACGTTGCATACCGCTTGGTCACATGGTGTAATTTCACCGCGCAATTTTGTGTGTCATTGTAAGCGTGGGATGAATTTTCATTCATCAATATCTCTTTCTTGTTTCGCTAATACGACTTGCAGTAGGGCATCCTGCAACAACCGATGATTCATTTACGTGCAAAAATTTCACCATAGCGTCTGGCATCATGTCCGAAATAAAACTTGCGTCCCATCAACGCATTGATAACCATGAGGCTGAGAGTGAATAAAATAAAAATGAGAGAAAGATAGAGGAGCATCATCCAATCAAAAATACCGGATAGCAGGCAGACAGCAAAAAAACCGATCAGCACAGCCGGCAGGATATCTATGGGATTAAAAATGGCATGCGAACCATCGCGATTGTAGCAGATGCCGTTGCCGGCTTCAAAAAATCCGGACAGCAACACTAGGGTCAGGGCAGCCTGAAATCCCCGGTACCCTACCTGCCATAAAATGATAATGAGAAAAATGTCCCTGAGTGTGTGATACAGCAGGGTGATATCCAGTTCGATTCCCACATAAGGAACAGCTATGTCGGTGAATTTTATCATTATCCCAACTCCATATAGATAATCACTCGTTTGCAATTATTGCCTGAGATGATCGAACGCGAACCAATCAATCAGCCATGACGGGCATGAAAGATTGCAGCCAGCAAGGTGATTTTTTCGAATATACGCACTTTTGACCGTATCCGTAAGCCCGAGCCAGGTATATTCTGCTGAGCAGGATTGACTCATTCCGCTGCAACGGCGTTTTTCCCGCATGATCTGATAGAAAGCTATCTTGCCGACCGTTCCGTCATGTTCTTCGCGAATCAGAATTCTTTTATTTTATATTTATTCATCAATGATTCGAATTCTGGCTCTCCGTATAGCCGGGCAATCCGTATATCCATGTAAAAATAAAGTGGAGTAAACCAGGAATCCATCTTGAGCAAAATCTCAATCTGCTCACAGGCGGCATGAACATCTCCCAATAGAGCGTGGATAACAGCCATATCCATGACATAGGATGTACCATAGGCTTTGTTTTTGGACAGGGGCAGTAATTCCACGGCCCGTTTTCCTTCCCGAAGCGCCTCATCCTGTTTGCCGATTCCGGCCAGAGCCTCGCCCAGCGAACTATGGTAACGGGGATCATTGGGGTACTTGTATATCGCCTCACGTAGAAGCGGTATGGACCTGGCAAAGCACTGTCGTGCCTTTTCGTTTTCATCTAAAACATCATAAACGAAACCTGCCAGCATCGCCTTGGGTATAGCCATCATTTTATGTTTCGACCATTCGCCGGGCGTGCGTTCCAGCAGATCGAGGGCACCCTGAAAGCGCCTTTCGCCCACCAGATGAAAATACCAGATCCAGATATAAAATTCATGATCCATGTCCAGTGGTGATGCTTCCAATATAGCCCTGGATTTTTCATCCGGCCCCTTTACCGTCAAATAAATAAAGGTCTTGTAGATATAAGGCCATACTTCATCCGGGCCCAGGGTAATAGCCTGGTCAGCATAGTCAGCAGCCTGCTTGTACTTTCGGGTAACCCAATGGAATAGAGCCAGACGGGTTGGCCAATACGAATCTCTGGGACTCACCTCAAAGGCGCGCTTGGCGATCCGGATGGACTCGTCCCATAATCCCAGAGGTTCATTGGCCAGCTGTTTGGCCTTTAGAATGTCTACATGATTGGGAATTTCCTTTTCCGCCAGGGCCCATTCTTCCAGTGCTCGGGAGCGGTCACGATACGCCCACAGGTAATAATAGCCCAAAGCGAGTCGCACTTTTCCCGATTGTGGATCAAGTCGGATGGCCTCCGCTGCGGCATCATCCGCCAGCCTGAGACGGTTTTCGGAGAGATCATAACGAAGATAATACAGCCTGGCATGCACTTTGGCCAGCTCCGCGTATGCCAGAGCAAAAAGCGAATCGATTTCAACAGCCTGCTGAAAATTCGAGACGGCTCTGGTCCAGTCTTTTTCTGAAAAGTGGGGTCGATTGATTAGATAACGTCCTCGCAGATAGGCCTGGTAGGCTTCTATATTTTTCGTGGGTTCCTCGGCGAATTTATCACGATGCGACTGCAGCAGCTTGATCCCCAGGGCATTAACCACCTCGTGGGCCATATCGGATTGGATTTTAAAGATGTCTGCTAACACATGTTCGTATGTCTGCGCCCAGATCTCGATATCGTCTTCCACCCGTATCAGATGAGAGGTGATGCGCACACGATGATCACCCTCCGGAACCGAAGCCCAGCGCACCGTGCCTGTGAGGATGAAATCCACACCAAGTTCTTTTCCGAGTTGCTCTGTGGAGACCTTCGAACCAGCATAATGAGCAGCGCTCGTCCGGGAGATAACGCCCAGGTTACGAAGGGATGCCAGATTAGTGGTGATCTCCTCGGTTATGCCTTCTGCAAAATAGGCTTCCTCCTCATGTCCCATATTTTCAAAGGGCAATACGACAATTTTCATCTGAAGCCCGTCGTCAGCTGGCCCGGGACGGCTGAAGGGACCATAAAGAGAGAACAAATAGAGGGCGATGGATACAATAAAAATTCCGATTAAAGCAAACGCCCATCTTATTTTGCGTTGCAGAGAAACCGGCGGGCGTTTTACTTTCGGTTGGGAAGGCGCTTGATCCAGCCGCTTAAAATCCACCGCCAGATCCTCAGCATGCTGATACCGCCGGGACGGATCCTTCTCGAGACATTTCATAACAACCGCCTCAAGAGACAGGGGAATCCCCGTCCTCAAACCGGTGACCGGAGCAGGAGCTTCGCTTGTGATATTATAGATCACGGCCTGTTCGTATTCGCCCTGAAACGGAAGCTGGCCTGTCAACATCTCATACAGCAGGGCTCCCAGCGACCAGATGTCGGCCCGGTTATCAACACGGTTTCCCCTTATCTGTTCCGGCGACATATAGGCCACAGTTCCCACAGTCGTCCCTGTCTTCGTCAGCTTCGATCCTCCGCTCAGTTGCGCCAGGCCAAAATCCATGATTTTCACCTCCCCTTTTTTGGTGATCATGATATTGGCCGGCTTGATGTCGCGATGGACGATGCCGCGGTCATGTGCCTCTTTTAATCCAGTAGCAATTTGAATAGCAATTTCTATGACTCTATCCACTGCCAACGGCCTGCTGCCGATTGCCGGCTGCCCACTACCAACCGTCTCCTTCAGCGTCTCGCCCTGGTAATAGTCCATGACGATGAAGAGCCGGCCGTCCGGCGTCTCATCGATATCGTGGATGGTGCAGATGTTTTGGTGCTGCAAAGACGACGCCGCCCTGGCCTCCTGAATGAAGCGTTGCTTGGCCTCCCCATCGCGGGTGAGATCGGGATGCAAAAATTTCAGGGCGACTGTGCGGCCGAGCTTCAGGTCTTCGGCTTTATACACCACCCCCATACCGCCTTCGCCGAGTTTCTCGAGGATTTTATAGTGGGAAATAGTATCTCCAACCATAGGCCGATACTCCTGAATAAGCGCCTCTAAGGATGCTCATTCATTTTCAATATAAATCACAGCAAAATCGCATTGAACAACAGCTTGTAACAGGCCTGGGTCGAGCCGCGGAACTGCGGTGAAAACGCCATCAGCACCACCTGCCCGCTGCCCTTGCGCGCCCAGGCCATGGCAACTTTACCGGCAAGCGATTCCTCTTTTTCACAGTACCCGCTCAGTAAAATATCCTTTTCCGGAAACCTGGCGATGACGCGGCGATCCAGATCGGCCATCCCGGGAATGGAAGTGGTAAACGCCGGCCTGCCGCGATAAAAAACGCCGGTTTCTTCGGGCATGCCCAGCGTCAGGGGATGATCCGGCGTCAACATCACCTTCATCCATGAACCGGGACAATTCAAACCGGCCTTTTGCAGATTCTCCGCCACGTTCCGCACCGGCAACTGGAATTCCTCTTTTTCCTCCTTGCCGCGCACGATCTCCTGCTTGCCCAAAAACAGCTCGGTGGACTGGCCCCAGGAGATGATCTTTCCGCCTTTATCCAGAAAAGTCATTACGTTCTCGTATCCCTTTTTGCCGATGCCTCTGGCAAATTCCGGCGGATAATTGGCAACGTATACCCTATCGCCTCTCTTGTATTTTCCATCCATCAATACGGACTTGTCCTCATCGGGGAAAATCAGGATATCAAAATTTTTTACAAAAGCGGTTTTTTCAAATTCACCCGGTCGCACCACGGTATATGGGATACCGTATCGATCAAAAACGTACCGCGTCCACCCGGCATCCATATCGTGGAAATAGGTCTCCACCAGGGCGATCCGCGGCATTTTCACCGGTACTGTTTTAAAATCAACTGCTCCCCTTACAAAAATCGGCGAAATCATCATTTCGTCGAGGAGTTTTTTCAATGTGGGTTTTTGGTCCGCATAAACGACAAAACTGCCTTTTGCCGCCTCGACGCCATCCAGGATGATGGCTTCCTGCAACCGCTCGACGCGCAGACCATTCTTGAGCGCCTGAAAAGCGACTTTAAATGCAGTATTATTCTGAACCGGCCAGACTGTGGCGCTGAATGCGTCGGGCACCTCGGTGCGAAAATAAAATGGCGCTTTAACCGCAATGAGCAACTCTTCCAGACCTTCAGAGCGCATGTCGATGGCCCGGGCTTTAACGCCGCGGTGTAGAGGCAAAGACCACGTGGTGATATCGTACGGCCGGATGATCTCCCCGCCCGGGGTAAAACGCCGCACCGGATACTGCTGCGCCTCCATCACTTCTTTGACGAACGCCCGATAGGGCTGCGACAGCGGCACCACCACCGTGCCGGCAGCCAACTCTCGATCCGCCAATTTGAAAGCGGTCGATAGTATATAAACTCTGACGCCGTGCTCCATGAGCAGGTTGACCAGATCCACCATTTCGCCGGTATCGTGCTGTTCAGCCGGAAGTATATAATAATGAGGCGCCTCGTTTAAACCTTTAGCCACTTCACTGCGACAGAGATCGTTTCGATATTGCAGGATTTCCTTGCGATACCGCGCCGCGGTTTTCATCATCGACAGCGTCGAGGTGATTTCGTATTGCAGCAGGTCACTGAGCCGCCACCAGCCGCCGGGCCAAGGCGCCGGCATGTTGATGCTCTTCTTGTATTCGGCCAGTCCCTTGCCGCCGGCTGCCAGTTCGTTGGGCTCGATGTAAATCGGCGAGGCCAGATTGACGCTGGCCAGTTCCGTCAGCATGCTGATGACGTTTTTCCAGGCGCTGGTCTCGGTGTCGCCGGGCCAGTAAGAATCAAAGATGTAGCTGTGCGAAACACCGCTCAGACCGGCATCGGTCATGTCGTTGATCATGCTGGAGCCAAAGACCTTGGACCAGTTATACAGACCCGCATCCAGATTTTCCGCGATGGGATCGTGCACCGGCGGCACAAAATAGCGCGGCCCGGACGAGCCCATCTGGTGCTTTTGCACCAACACCTGCGGGTACCACTCGGTGCTGTAGACGCGCGCGACGGCTTTGTTCTCCTCCTGGCTCAGGGTCAAAAAATCGCGATTGATGTTGTGGCCGACGTATTTGTGGTAAATACCGGGAAAACTGCTGCCTTCGTATTTGCTGCCTTTGTATTTGCGATAATGGTTCACCACCATATCCATGCCATCGGGATTATGGCAGGGCACCGCCATGTAGACGACACTGTCCAGCCAGGACAGGGTTTCGGCATCATCGGCTGTGGCTAATCGATACGCGATCAAAGGCAGAGCCTGCGACGGCCCCACTTCGGTGGAGTGCATGGAAAGCGTGGCCAGAAGAAAGACGCGGCCTTTATCCAGCATCTCTACTCTCGCTTTATCGGTCAGGTCCGGATTGAGAGCTAACTGTTTGTTAATCTCCTTCAATGGCTCAAGTTCAGTGATGTTTTGCGGAGAGGAGATGAATAATAGATACATGGGCCGGTCGAGCATGGTAATCCCGCTTTCGATCATCTTCAGCCGCGGCGATTCATCGTCTATTTTCTGCAGATAGGCGATCAGTTGCTCGTAATCGATCAGCATCCGGTCGGCGCCGGGCTGGAAGGAGAAAAACGTTTCCGGTGTGGTTATCTGCGATGGACTTGAAGCTGCCGGCGTAAAATACAAGGGGGCCGACAGAATAACAATCATTAAAATAAACTTTTTCATATTGTTTTCCTTTCCGCTGGATTGCTTGGTTCGCGCTCACCTCAGATGGCCGATGAAACGAGCAATCTAACGTACCAGTTGAATCCCATCCATTTGTCCGATAGCGTTGAGGTATTCTTATCCAACCATCTTCTCTTCTAATTGATGAGTATAAACGCTTGAAAAGGCTATTTGAACGCTGCGGCGCGCCTCAGCTTGTTATTCTCGGTTTGATATCTCACTCAATCCGCTGCGGCAACCTCTCCTGACCGTATCGCTTCGCCTCCGCCTCCATCAACCGGACCAACTCTTTTTTAACCGCATCCGGCAATCGAGAAGGCTGATAATTGAGCAGGCGCTCTTCCACTTCTTTATGCGCCCGTTGCGCCAGCGTCAATCCGCCCTCCTCCTGCCAGCGCGAGCGGTTGGCGCGATCGATGACCACTCCCGGCACGAAAAGCTCCTCTTTGATATACTTTCGCGTATGATCGGAGATCAACAAGTGTTTTTCCGCCAGGAGCTCTTCAAAATGCGGCAGTGAGGGGAAATCCTCTCTCGGTTCGATGCCCTGAACCAACCGCAGCGCCATGCCGCATATCTCATTGTCCAGAACCAGTTTTTCCAGACTCTGACAACTCTCGAAATCGAGCATGCCCGGACCGGATATGCTGTTGATACCGGCCAGCGCCGCCAGGGTCGCGCCGATGCCGCTCTCCAGGCCAGCCTGCGCATCCAACAATTTGGCGTCACTCAGGGAGATATAAGCCTGCGTCGGCAGACCCAGATGTTTGCCGATTTCGCTGTAGGCGCAATCGATCATCATGGTCTCGATGGCGCCCATGGGCGTGGTGGCATAACGGACGTCGAAGATAGCGGGCGATCCGCCCCACAACACCGGTGATCCCGGATTGGCGAGCTGGCTGATCACCAGGCCGCTCAGGGTTTCGGCGGTGTGCTGGATCAAGGTGCCCACCAGGGTCACCGGCGCCATGAATCCGGATAGCGGCATGGCGATGTATTCCACCGGAATGCCGTAGCGGGCGCAATCTAACAGGTTCTGGGAGGTGACGTCACTCCATTTCAGCGGCGAAGTGGGACAGGCGGAAAAGATCGTCAGCGGTTTTTCTTTCAACGTTTTTTCGCTGCCGCGCACGGCTAACTGCAGGTCTTTCATCACCTCGAACGACTCGATGGTGAATGTGCCGGTGACCACCGGTTTTTCGCCGTAGAGCAGGCTGAGGAACAGCCGATAGCTATCGGAAATGGTATCGACTACATCGGCCGGGATCATGGCCGTGCTCTGTGCGGCGATGTGCGGCAATTGACCGACCAGCCTGACATAGTTGATGTAATCCCCGGTGGTAGGTTTGCGCATTTGATTGGTTTCATAGTCGAGGATGTTCAAGGCCGTGGAGCCGGGGGTGAAAAAGATTCGGTCGTCGACGAAATCGTGCGTCTGATTTCCGAGCACATCATAGAGTTTAAAAGAATGCGGCGCCGTTTTTAATCCTGTTTCGATCAGCGTTTGGGTGAATTTGACGTGTATTTTATCCGCCTGCACCAGGCCGCCGTGATCGGCGAGCAAATTCACCACGGCCGGATTGTGGATTTCGACGCCCAGTCGACAGATCACCTGGATAGCTTCGTCTAAAATTTGTTGAACAAGATTGTCCGATAAAAATTTTAACTTGGGTCTCATGACTGTTCCCTTCACCGTTCCGCTTTTGTGCGGTATGATTAGCTATTAATGAGTATGCTACTCCAGATATTTTTGTATGGACAATGGATTTTCGGAATTTAGAAATTAAATCTGATATTTACAAATTTTTTTCACATGACAATCGGGCGTCCCTGATGCCCATGTGTAGAGGCAATGATAACGCCACCTGACCATCCTCTGGCAAGCGGGCCTCCCTGACGCCCGGGCCAGAGAAGGGAAACGCAGACGCAAAGGTAGATATTTTACTGAATCTATTGTGATACTTTCCCCTGCGCCATGGCGTCTTTGCGACCTTGCGTTAGCTTTGTAAAAGATAAAACGCAAGGACGCAGAGGCGCAAGGAGTAATTATTTTGCAGAATTATTTTGACAGAATTTCTTGTGCCCTGGCGTTATTTTTAATATGATTTGCCTTTTCGCGCCGACGCGCAGTCAGGGCCTGCGCCTTGCCCGCTTTGCCTGCTTGCCTCTATGATTCTTTTTGAAAAAATAATAACCATCCGGCAAGCGGGTGTCCCTGACGCCCGGGGATGGAAGCAATGATGACTCTGCTATCCTCTTTGGCCTGCAGCGACAGCGTGGGTCAAGACCCACCCTACTCTATCTTTTTGTATTTTACCCCCAGCTGATAAAAAACGAATGCGATTTCATCCACATCCTCTTTAATCCGCTCGTTCAGGGGCGTGCCGATGCCGTGACCGGTGCTTGAGCTGGTGCGCAGCAGGATGGGATTTTTCCCCACCGTCGCCGCCTGCAGCCGCGCGGTCATCTTGCGCGAATGCATGGGGTCCACGCGCGGATCGTTGGCGCCGGTCATAAACAAAACCGCCGGATAAGCTACGCCGTCCTTGACATTGTGATAGGGCGAATAAGCGTAAAGCGCCTGAAACTGATCCTCCTCTTTCACCGTGCCGTATTCGGGAATGTTGAAAGAACCGTTCGGGGTTAATTCGGAACGCATCATGTCATAAATTCCGACCGTCGAAACCGTGACTCTAAAGAGATCGGAATGCTGGGTGATCATGGCGCCCATCAGCAAACCGCCGTTGGAGCCGCCCATGATGGCTAATTTTTCCGCACGGGTATAGCCGCGATCGATGAGATGCCGCATGGCGGCGGCAAAATCGTCGAATCCGTTTTGCTTCTTGGTGAGAATGCCGTCGCGATGCCAGGCTTCGCCGAATTCGGAGCCGCCGCGGATATTGGCGATGGCGTAGACAAATCCCTGCTCGATGTATACGCGCCGCAGCGAGCTGAACCGTGGCGTCTGACTGATGCCGAATCCGCCGTAACCATAGAGAATCGCCGGATTGGAGCCGTCCAATTTCGTGTCCCTCCTCATGATGATATTCACCGGTATCCTGGTGCCGTCTTTAGAAACGGCGAATTCGCGCACCACCTCGGTATCGCTATAGTCCACCGGCGCCTGATAAAACAGCGCGGTCTTGCGCGTCGTTTTCGTGGCAACATCAAATTCATACCACGCCGGCGCCTGAATATAGGAGGAGGCGGAAAACAACACCTTTGCTTCATCCAGCAATGCCAATCCGCCGACACTGGACACGGGTGCGACCTCGGGCTTGCCGAGTATTTCGCCCGCGAAGCTGAAAACGCGAATCTCCGAAGGCCCTCCCAATTGATAGGTGATGAGCAGCCGATCCGATGTGGCGATCATGGTCGTGCCGCCGAAACTGGAGACGACCGCATCCTCGCCCTGCGGAATAATGACTCGGGCTTCCGTCAGGATCGGCCGAGCCAGCGGCAAGTGCAGAACACTGCCGCGCGGCGCATCCTTGCGTGATATGAGATACAAATTGCCCCGTGCGCCAAAAGTCACGCTCACCACCAGATCGTCATAATCGGTGATTTGCCGGACTCTGCCGCCGGCATCCATCAGATAATGCGCAAACCGGCCGCTGTCGCCGTACTGCACCGTCACCAGCAGCATCCCGCTTTTTTCATGCATGTTCAGGCGTATCTCGGCGATGCGCGGGAATTTTTTGCCGAGGATATAGCGATCGGCATTCTCAGGCGTGCCGATCCTGTGGAACCACACCTGCTGATAAAAATTCAGATCGTCGCCCTCTTTTTCACCCGGCCGCGGGTAGCGGGTGTAGAAAAATCCGCGGCCGTCCGGCAACCAGGCAAGATCGCCACCGGCGGTACCGCCATTGACGCGCCCGATAACGATATCCATTTGTGCACCGCTGTCGACATCAAACAGGTGCACATCACCCATCTCAGAGCCGCCGACGGACAGCGACACGGCTACCAGCCTGCCGTCCGGAGAAGGCACAAACCAGTCGATGGTGGTGCCGCCATCCGGGTCCAACCGGTTCGGATCGACCAGAATCCGTTCTGTCTGCGGCGCATCGGCCGAGTTCATCACCACTAACAGCGGCTGATTCAACGGCGGCTGGTTTTTGACGGCGAACAAACGCCCGCCTTTATGGCTCAACGCATAATAACTGACACCGGCCCCGGTCTCTATTTCGCTGACGCGCTCATAAATCTCCGCCACGCCCGGTAGATTTTTCAGAAAATTTCGGGCATAGGCGTCCTGCGCTTCACTCCAGTTTTGCACCGCCTCATCGTTCCAATCTTCCAGCCAGCGATACGGATCGTTCACCTCGACGCCGTGAAAGGTATCGACGACGTTTTTGATTTCAGCGACGGGCGGCCTGAGTGAATTTCTGCTTTTGCCGCAGAATGCATAAATCAACGTACAGACGAGTATGGCCATTCCAAAAGCTTTTACGGACATGTTGAATCCTCCTCAATAATACATAGTATATTACTCGACCCAACTCTAAAATTAACAAAGTAATAATCGTTAAGAGCATTCAGACCCGAGGATGTCTAAAAAGTTATCAATCATTCAACAACCCGGATATTCCCATTCTAAACAGGGGGCTGTGGAAAAAGTAATTTTGAAGTCACTTTTGGAGTGCTTCGATGGTTGAGGGTGTCCAAAAAGTACAATAACAGCCGTCGAATATGGTTAAAAGACCGCATGACCCCCTCATCCTGTCCTTCCCCCCCTTGAGAAACAGGGGGAGAAGGCACTAATAACGTCGAATCTAAACGTTTTTTGGACTTTTTGGACAACCTCACTCCATAAGGTCTTGTATTTCTTGTGGTAATGATTATCTGAATAGATTATCAAGAAATTACTCTTTGGAAAACCTCGGGGCTGAATCATACTTCGCGCCGACTCGCCATCACTGCGGTGAAACGCCACCTACTGAATTACCAAAAAAATTGTAGACTCCGAATCAATGAACATTTTATTCCGATTTCTCCTTCATCCTCTCATATTTCAATCGATACTTTTCGTATAGCGTCCGGTGTTTATTGCGTAAATCGATCTCACCCCCGGCGATAAACACGCGCAGCACCTGGGTGCGGATATCCAGCGGATCGCCGTCGGTGATGATAAAAGTGGCCTCCTTGCCGGTATCGAGCGATCCCAGTCGATCGGCCACCCCCAGTATCTGCGCCGGATAGAGCGTGACCGCCTTCAGCGCTTCCTCTTTTGACAGGCCGTAGGCGGATGACAGGCCGGCTTTGTAGGGCAGGTTGCGCTCGTTGGAGGCGCCGCCATCGCCGGCAATGCAAAAACGCACGCCGGCCGCCGACAGTTTGGCGGCCAGACCAAAGGCGACGTCATAGCCCTCCCAGTCGCGCATGGGCAGAGACAGCGTGCCGGTGATCAGCACCGGAATATCCTTCTCCCTGAGTACCTGCGCGACGCGCCAGCTGTCGCTTCCGCCCACCAACACCATGCGCAACGATTCCTGCTCCGCGAATGCCACAGCGGCGTTGATTTGCTGAATCTCATCCGCGGCGATGGTGACCGGAATTTTGCGTTCCAAGACCGGAATCATGGACTCCCATCTCAAATCCATCGGCAAGGCCGGGCTTGTACCGGCTTTCTTCGCCTTCAAATAGGCGCGGGCGTCGGCAAAAGCCTCCTTCAAGCTTTGCAATTTCTTGTCGCGTTGCCTGCGCTGTTCTTCCGCGCTCATCCTGATCCAGGGAGAATCGGAGATCGTCATGCGCGGCCACTCGATGCAAAGTCCCAGCGGCGCCTGCAGCGTCATGTCCTCCCAGGTCCATCCATCCAACCTGATAAAGGCGGAGGTGCCGCAGATCAATCCACCCCGCGGTGACGTGACGGCATGGGTGATGCCGTTGGCGCGCGTCACCGGGATGATTTCGCTCTCGGCGTTGAGAGCCACTTCGACGCGGATATGGGGATTGATATCACCCTTTTCGCTGATGTCCACAGTCTCGCGCACCGCACCGATTTCCGTCAGCCCGAGCACGGTATGGGCATCGATGATACCCGGATAGACGTGCAGACCGCGGGCATCGATGGTTTCAGTGCCCGCGGGAATCGCAAGCGCCTTTCCCAGGCCGGTGATCACACCCCTGTCGAAAATCATCACACCGTCCTGCAACGTCGCGCCCGAAACGGTGTGAATGGTAGCGCCGACCAGCGCCATGGGCTGAGTCTGCGCTGCGGCCGGAATTGGATCGGATGACCGGGCGGAGCCGTAATGTAAGGAAATGGCAATCAATAAAAAGAACAATAATCGGTTTGTGAATATCATGACGTTTCCTTCCGCAAAATTTTCAATATTATTTTCCTGTACCTAAAAAATTGCTCCACCAATCAAAGACTCTATCCATCATTCAGCGATTGCCGATGACGAGAATACCGTTCAACCTCAAATAATGCGGCGCAGAGATTATCATGCCTGCCTCATCAATCCTTCACGACTCTTTCACCTCTGACCGCTTTCTTTTCGTGCAGGATTTTTTGGATCAACAGGGCGCGTTCTTTTTTGATCATCTGCCGCATTTCCGCATCCTCCTGGCGGTCGAAATATTTCCGCCCGTCGATCCAGGTCTGTTCGCAGAATGTATAAGTGGCAAGCGGCGAGCCTGACCATATGACAAAATCGGCGTCTTTGCCCGGTTCCAGCGATCCGACCCACGGATCGATGCCCAACTGTTGTGCCGGGTAAATGGTGACCATCTTGACAGCGTCGATTTCACTTATATCGCCGTATTTGACCGCCTTGGCCGCCTCGAGATTGAGGCGCCGCGCCAGCTCCGGCGAGTCGGAACTGAACGATACCAGTACACCGGCTCGATACATCAGGGCGGCGTTGTAGGGGATGGCATCATAGGTCTCGATCTTGTAGGCCCACCAGTCGGTGAAAGCCGAGCCGCCGGCGCCGTGGCGCGCCATCAGATCGGCCAGCTTGTAGCCCTCGAGAATATGATGGAAGAGCCGCACCTTGATGTTGAATCGTTCCGC
>JAFGSU010000454.1 GCA_016934435.1 Candidatus Zhuqueibacterota bacterium
AAATGCCAGCACAGGCCGAGGTAGAGCAATCCTGCGGTGATCGCGCTTTCTACCAGGACCACAGCCAAAATACGGAATGAAAACCATATCCCGTGTGACCAGATTAACATCAAAAGTATTTTTGACAATAAAAAAGCTATGCAAAAGCAGAGAAACAGGCTCCACAACCTCGCGCCCCACCATTTCACCGCCAGCACAAAGGCGGCGGCGAATAGGAACTGGTTAATGAATACCGGGACATGACGGAGGAGATGCCAGCCGGCCGTTGATCGTATAATGGCGAAATAAACTACCTGTGCTATCATCACCGAAAGGGCGAAGATAAGTGGAATCAATAAATTGCTGCGTACGGTATGACTGACGGCTAAAAATAGAAAGACGGTAAAAAATATGAAAAGGAGTCTCGGAAGTAACGGCAGCGCAACAATTATATTAAATCCATATAATTCAGTTATTTGAGCAAAAAAATAAATTATGATGCCGGCGATCAGGAACGTGAGCCCGACCGGATAATTAATCCCGAATCGATGCCGGTCGAACAGATCGACATAACTGCGAATTTCTCTTAAATCGATTTCCACAGCCGTCGGCGCTGCTTTTTGTACACCGGCCCGGGTCGATTTTCTGAACGAGAGCCACAGTAATAACACGCCCAGGCCGACGGCGACAATAAAAATCGGTATCGAGGCCTGCGGCAGATGCCGCATGTATTCCAGGGTCGAAGGCGACATGCCCACGATCAGTCCGCCCAGCCAGGCGAGGATGCCCTGCCACCATCTGAGGGGCAAAAACAGAGAGCGAATAAACAGCGCTGCCAGGCCGCCAATGTAGCCGAGAATTTCATAAACCGTATGTGGCTCGCCGGCGATGCCCGCAATGGTTGCGATGAGCAGCACACCGGTGGCGATCATGCCGCCTTTGCTGTAGGGTTTTTGCGGGGTGGAGCCTCCCTCTTGAGCGGTCGTCTTATCCGGATCGTCCGGGATGTTATTATTCGCATACATGGGTTATTCCCTCCTATAAATACATATTGGATCTGCTATTTCATCCGAGGTTATCCTGATCCATTGGCCATATGGATGTTATTGAGGCTGTTGCAAGGCAAATTCTATCGGCGGCGCGCCGCACTGATACGGGTATGATGAATGCTGGTCCGGGAAAGGGTTGTGGCGCCTGATGACTAGGGGAGCCTTCGAGCCCCCACATTCAAAGTGTAGTCGGATTAAACAATGCAGTAACAAGAGATATTAAACAAATATACATTCAAAGTCAAGTTAAAAACAGGATTTTAAGATTTTCTGAACAGGCGGATCATTGAGCGGTGCAGCTAATGATCACAAACCCGCTGATTTTTTGATAGAGCGTGGCGGAACATGAGCCATGTTATGATTACAGCTGTTTTAGCCATGTCTGTATCCGATTATTCCCGCCTTATTTTCATCCAAGTTTTCCCGCTGCGCAAGGTCTCACCACAGCGCCCTCGTCTATTGGCATTCTTTTTTGAATTTTGGCTTGACTTTGTCCTGTTGAAATGCTACTTTACCGGTCAGTGAGAAGAAAAGAGGGCTTGTTGGATGGCTTTGTCCCCGGAAATGGCGATGGGCGAGGATACATTTCGTCTGTAATGGCTTTCTGCGAGGATGATTGCCCCCTTTTTTTTGCAATCCGGGATAAATCAAACTTCTTATCTTTTAATAATACCAAACATAATGACACGAACAATCTCACACGCAGAATTGCTTGAATTGAAACGCTGGAATACTCCGACTGTTTACAATGGCTGGGAACAGATTACCAGGCATAACACAGGACGAGAGGGTTTTAATCTTGAACCTGTCACCGATTTTATGCCACAGATGGGCCCCATGGCAGGATATGCCGTTACGGTGATGATAGAGCCGGGAAACAGGAACCATTTGAACAACAATCCTGATGCAGTAAAACAGTATTTGGAATATGTCGCTTCAGTAGCCGGACCCAAGATCGTTGTGGTGCAGGATCTCGATAAGCCGGTTATTTATGGAGCCTTCTGGGGAGAGGTCAACAGCAATCTGCACCGGGCACTCGGATGCATCGGCACGATAACGGACGGTGGGATACGTGATACCGATGAAATGAATAATGCCGGCTTTAAAGCGCTGGCTCGCGGGGTCTGTGTGGGACACGCCTGGAGCACACCTGTCAAGTGGAACTGCGAAGTGGAGGTATTTGGGAGGAAGGTTCTTCCCGGCCAGCTGATCCACGCAGATAAACACGGGTTCCTGGTTATCCCCGACGAAGACCAGGAGAAGCTCCTGGAGGCCACCCGCTTCATGGACTCAAACGAGTGTAATACAATTATTTCTGCGGCGCGAAATACCGCCGGGAAAAGCGCCGTTGAAATACTGGCCGGATTTCACCGGGCAGTTTTAGACTTTAACAAATCTGCTGAAGCGAAATTTGGCCGAAAGGGTGAATGGTAAGATGCCGACTGTGATCCAGGTTTGCTCTCTGTCCTTGCTTACATTCAGAAAATTTTTAAGAGGTCCATTTCAGTCATCCCAGTTCAGGTCCTTTCTTTTATAAAAGCGGATTCTTCCATCTTGTTCACCTATTAGGAGGTCGGGTCCATCCGGTTGACCGTAATCCCAAACTTCCGGTGAACAGGCATGCTGACCCAGGTATATGACTTCTCCTTTGAACCGGATCATCTTGGGGAAAGCGAAAACAGGCTTGTTGTCAGCGCCGATATTTTTAAGAAAAAGAACTGAAGCTCCTTTCAGGCCTTTTGATTGAGGAAGACCATTGACAGCATCCGGTACCGACCCATGCCTGGGTGTTCCTACTAACATATCTGTTTTCCCGTCAAGGTCCCAATCTTCCAGTACAATCTTCAACCGACCGGTGCCTCCGGCGGACAGAAAATTGGCTTTGATTGTTGAACCATCATCAAGATGGAGTTTTCCTCCATCTTCAACATTATATGCATCGATTTGCCGGTAAATATGAAACTCATCATCATCATCCAGTATGACATGGGCCATTTTCTCTCCCAGTTTCTTTACTCCGGGTTGAACACGCCATGTGCCATGCAATTCAAGTCCCTCACAATAAATCGGCACCCCATGGTCAAATTCAGGATTCCCGGGTTTACCGATATTCAGGTATACCTCGTGCCGGCCGACAGCGCTATGCATCAGTATGTCAAATAACCCATCCCCGTTCCAGTCGGTAACTGTCGGACAGGTGTATCCCCATCTGGACTCTGCGGGGCCCTGGACTGAACCGGTATACCCCAGCTGAATATGGATTGGCCGTCCACCTGCTTTTACCTGTTGTGCCTTCGAAAAAGATGGGCTTTCATTTGTGCCATCATTCAGGAACAACAAAACCCGGCCTTCTGAATTACCTGATACAATATCCAGCCGGCCATTATTATCCCAGTCCATCGTATTGATCACCGGCAGTGTTCCCGTATATAAAGTGGCGTTTTGTTGCAGTATCTGGAAAGGTTCTCTATAAATGGGCGCCCCATTCCTATTAAATTTTCCTGAAAAGGGATAGTAAATCAATTCGCATTCACCGCCGACAATCAGATCAGAAAATAATCTTGTCTCCGCATTTATATAAGATATTGGAAATGGAGCTATTGCTTTATGTCTTAAAATTATCCCGGACTCATCAGTTACATACTCTTTTTTGCCCGCATTTTCACTTGATGTCAAGGGATAGTATAGTAATAACCCATACCTTGTCCCTGTGATCAAGCGTTTTGCACCACCTTTTTCATATTCAACCAGAGTCAGGTTCTGGTAGTTGTGAAGCGCTTCCTTCTTTGTAAGAGAATATTGGTGAAACTTAACCGGGGAACCGGCGCCCGGTGTTATTGTATCTGAAATATACAGGTATTCATGCGGCCATTTTCCCAGAAATACTCCCGCACCATCATACATGATGTATCCAGGAGCCCTCCAATATCCGTCAGGACGGTGCGTTACGCCATCGTTTATGCTGAGGAGGACTTTAAGTGCATTGTTGTTTTGCTGCCAGATAGCAAGGGATGTTGGTATTTCCGGCGCATCCGGAAGGCCGGTCATGCTTATTCTGCCGGCATCGTCAAGTTTGAATCGCAACTCCTGTTTATCAAATAGGGTTCGGTAGATCTCGGAGCCAATTAGCCACCACCCATGAATCGAGCCGTCGTTCATTTGGAAAATGGACCCGATCAGGCTGGGGCTCGTATCAGAAATGCCAAGAGAAAAAAGATCAGCGAGAGATATATTAATTTTCCGTCCAGGTGCAAATACGGGTACTCCCTCCTTATTCCGTCCTGTCCATTCATATAAATACAATCCCGGCCCGGGATCCAGGCTGTGCCTGTTTGCCATAACAAACAGATCGGGCTCCGCATGATCAAAAACAAATACCCGACCAACCGGACTGGATTGAAGTCCCGGAGCGATTGGGCCGGGTTGGCCACCTCCTCCGGCAGCGATCCTTTCTCCACTTGCCAATGGAACGCCTTCCGGTTTTTTACATAAAGTCGTACACCCTAAACAATAAATGACTGAAAGGATAACCAGCGAATAAAGTGGCCTTGAACTTTTTGGCGGTTTTTTCATACTTGTTTTTCCTTTTCGTTTCATATAGATAGGGCTCTTGCCGCAGTCTGTTGTGACATTTTCGATAAAATATCTCAGTAGGCAGTACAAAGTGTACCGGGGCGGGGGCAGTTGAAAGTGTACCACCCCAATATTATTAGTTTTCTATCTATAAATCAACATCTTTTTGATTAGATTTGGCATTTTTAAAAAGGGAAACTGTGCCTGCTTAAGCCTACGATTGAGTAGACGGTCTTTCACTCCCTCCGTCCCCAGTTGCACCTGGGACGGAACGTGGCGCCGAAAGTTTTACTTTCTGTCACGCGCTGGAGCCGAGCAAGGGGGATGTAGTCGTTAAAGCGCCCCGGCCGAGGTGAGCATGGAACAATCAAAAGCTGACGATAAAGCAAAGCTTCTATCGGCTACTGGCGTCCCAAGTTCAACTTGGGACGGAGAAGAAATCGCAACAATTTTTCCTGCATTTGCCGGTTAATAGGTCTATCTCTGATATAATTCAGAATTTGTGAAATATTCATGAAAGCGATCCCTGATAAAATTGAAGAGCCGTTCGTCTCCTTTCTGCAGCAGAAAATACCAATAGCACTTTTTACGATAAGCCGACTCTACTATCTGTTTTTACTTTTTTTTTTGAAATTATTTACTATCTTTATACCGTTCATCAAAACCGATTCGGTGTTTACAGATTATTTCGTTGATGCTGTGGGTAATACCATCTCCGAATGGTTCGTCGGGTGGCACCGAATGAGAGATCAAATCATCAACGAGGGAAATATCTAAGGAGAGTTAGCTGATGGATCCTCTGTTTTTATCTCGTCTGCAGTTCGCCTTCACTGTCGGATTTCACTACATCTTTCCGCCGATGAGCATCGGCCTGGGACTGCTGTTGGTGATCATGGAAGGGGCGTATCTAAAGACGAAAAAGCCCATCTATGAGCAGCTGACCAAATTCTGGGTCAAGATATTCGGCCTGATATTCGCTTTAGGCGTGGCCAGCGGCATCGTCATGGAGTTCCAGTTCGGCACCAACTGGTCGATCTATTCGCGTTATGTCGGCGATGTGTTCGGCAGCGCTTTGGCGGCGGAAGGCATTTTCGCCTTTTTCCTCGAATCGGGATTCCTGGCTGTCCTGCTGTTCGGCTGGAACCGGGTCAAACCGGGTATGCATTTTTTCAGCACCATCATGGTGGCGTTCGGCGCCCATTTGAGCGCCATCTGGATTGTGGTGGCCAATTCCTGGCAGCAGACGCCGGCCGGCCATCACATCGTCGAGCAAGCCGGGCGCGTGCGCGCCGAGATCGTCGATTTCTGGGAATTGGTTTTTAATCCTTCTTTTATTGACCGCATCACCCACACCTATGCCGGCGCCTGGCAGGCGGGCGCCTTTTTAGTGCTCAGCATCGCAGCTTATTATTTGCTGCGCAAAAAGCATGTGGAATTTGCCCGCGCCTGTTTTCGCATCGCCCTGCCGGTGGCGGTGATCGCCTCGCTGCTGCAATTGTACACCGGCCATTCCAGCGCCCAGGGCATTGCCGAGCATCAGCCGGCCAAATTGGCCGCATTCGAAGGCCACTACGCCGCCAATCAGCCGGCCGATTTGTGGCTGTTCGGCTGGGTGAACGAAAAAGAGGAAAAAGTGCGCTTTGGCATCCGCATCCCCGGATTTTTGAGCTGGCTGGTGCATTTCGACAGCTCCAAACCGGTCACCAGTCTGAGCGAAATTCCACCGGAGAACCGGCCGCCGGTGAACATCGTCTTTCAGTTCTATCATCTCATGGTGGCTATTGGCCTGGGACTGATCGGACTGTCGCTGGCCGGTCTGTTTTTCTGGTGGCGCGGATCGCTGCCGAAGATGCGCTGGTTGCTGTGGATTTTTGTATTATCGGTATTGGGACCGCAGATAGCCAATCAGGCCGGCTGGGCTTCGGCGGAAATCGGCCGTCAGCCCTATATCGTCTACAATCTCCTGCGCACGGCCGACGCCTGGTCGCCCAACGTCTCGCAGCAGGAGTTGATCGC
>JAFGSU010000455.1 GCA_016934435.1 Candidatus Zhuqueibacterota bacterium
AAATCCACGATCACCAAGAAGGATGTGGCTAAGCGCACGGCGAAAATTGCCGGTGAAAAAATATATCTAGCCGAAAAAATCGTGGATGGAGTTTTTCAGGCATTGCGAGAATTTATGTCTGAAGCAGACCCGGAAATACGCATTGAAATAAGAGATTTTGGTGTCTTTGAAGTAAAAAAAACCAAACCAAAGCCAAAGGCTCGCAATCCGAAAACCGGGGAAATCATTTACGTGCCTGCTCGCAGAAAAACCCATTTCAAGGCCGGCAAGATTTTAAAAGAAGTTTTGAAGCGACCGTTGGACGAATCGTAATCAAAAGTATAATGTGAATACGCCGATAGGTATCTGTCATCCATGATCACAGGCGATGTATTAAAAAGGATTCCTCTGGGGCGTATTTTAGCGATCGATTTTGGCCAAAAGCGCATCGGGCTTGCCATAAGTGATCCCTCGCAGATACTCGCTTCTCCTTTGTGTACGCTGCACCGCAAGGGAGTGAATATTCCTTTTGACGAGATATCTCGGATGGCATCGGAACAGCAAGCTGTGGTCATAGTGGTCGGAAACCCATTGCACATGAATGGGACTCGGGGGGAAAAAGCGAAGGAAGTTGCGGCATTTATTGAAAATTTATTCAAGCATACCGAACTGGCCATCATACCCTATGATGAGCGCTGGACAACGGTAAGTGCAGAAAAAAGTTTAAAAGATCGCGGCAAACGTCCATCCAGAAGCCGTAGCCAAGTCGATCAGATAGCCGCTGCATTTTTATTACAGTCCTTTCTTAATCGCCTAGCTATGCACCGCTGCCGTTCCTCATGAGTGGGCGATACCCATGCGCTCCAATCGCGAATTGATATATTTGTATAATAATACCGGTCACACGCGCGTGTCTGGCCAACGTGACCGTAGATACCTGCGTGTAAAACAATGGGACGCCGTCAAGGATGAAAAAACACTGTCACAGAAAGCAAATATCGGATGAAAAGAAACCTGTCATATAGCCTGTTAACCGCTCTCTTCTGGGCGCTTTCTTTTTCTCCCTTTAAAACCGGATTCCTCGCTTTCTTTGCGTTCATTCCGCTTTTTTTATTGCTGCAGGACAAAAACATCAAGGAAGCATTTCGATGGGGCTATCTTACCGGCCTGTTCATCGCCGTGGTTACCCTGTACTGGATCGGCTGGGTCACCATGACCGGAATGATAGGCGCGTTGATTTGCTGGCCGCTCTATATCGCTTTTTATGCCGTTGTCCACACTTTCCTGCTGCGCCGTTTATCCACCGTTGCTTTCTCGATTTTGCCTTTTATCTGGGTCGCCATTGAGTATAGCCAGGCATTCACCGACCTGGCATTTCCGTGGAATTATCTTGGCTATACCCAATCCTATTATACCGCCTTTATTCAATATGCCGAATATACCGGTGTGTATGGCATCAGTTTCTGGGTTTTCTTGATAAATGTTTTGATATGGATGATTTTACGCCAGCAGGGATGGCATGGAAGAAGATGGCGATGGATCGGGATAACGGTTGTGATCCTTTTGCTGCCCCTCGTGCACGGCATACCGACGCTGCGGCATCAGCGGCCGGTGAAACGGGACCTAACCGTCGCCCTGTTGCAGGGCAATATCGATCCCTTTGAGAAATGGGGTGCGGGTAAAACCGAGCGCAATTTCCAAATCTATGAACGCTTGACCTGGCAGGTGATGCCATCGCATCCGGACCTTGTGGTCTGGCCGGAAACCGCCGTCCCCCTTTATTTGCGCTCGGAACGAGAATACCTGCGACGCATGCATCAACTAACCGACTCCACCCGAACCCCCATCCTGACGGGTACCATTGATTACCAGTTTGTCGATGCGGATAACTATAACTATTATAACGCCGCATTCCTTTTTGAACCATTGGCGGACGGATTTCAAACTTATTGGAAAATGCAGCTCGTGCCCTTTTCCGAACGGGTGCCGTTCCGTGATTTTTTCATCTTTAAAGCATTGAAGGATTTCCTCGTCGATCTGGCGCTCGGTGTGGGCGATTACAGTCAGGGCAAAACGCCCACTATCTTTGCCTTTAATCCCCGAACCCCTCGTCACCACGGCAACCAGCAGGACGAGGGCAATGCTATCCATTTTGCTGTTCCGATCTGCTTCGAATCGGCCTTTGCGCATATTAATCGTGAATTCGTCGCCCGGGGAGCGGAATTGTTAGTGGTCATAACAAATGATGCCTGGTTCGGCAAAACCTCCGGTCCTCATCAACATGCGCGCTTTGCCGTGTTTCGCGCTATTGAGAACCGCGTACCAATCGCTCGCTGTGCCAATACCGGCATCTCATGCTTTGTCGATGCTTACGGCCGCGTATACGATCAAACCCGCTGGTACGAACAAACCGTGAGTATCTCCAAAGTGCGTATTTATCAGGGCACATCTTTTTATGTGCGTCACGGCAATGTTTTCGCCATCTGTATCAGCATACTGGCCGCCATCGCATGCGTCGTAACCATGGCCCTGAAACCGCAGGTTAGTAAAGCGGACAGGTAACCTGTACAAAAAGAATATGAGGAACTTCAAACGCTTAAACGAGTATTACATGGTATATCAGCCGGCCTTTTGTGGAGCTTTGTTTTGCTTTATGGACAGCCGCAAAGCAATAGCGAGATGATATCGACAGCCCTGAGACGGATGATAGAGCCGGTCATAGAGGATTTGCCGGGCTGGGATTCGACCGCAGTCGGTATTGTAGCTGCGACCAATACCGGTGATTGGGGATGGCTGGTGGAGCAGGAAATGATCTCCTTCTTGCGACAAAAAGGAGCGATGGTTTATCTACATCCCGCTCCTCCGGATTCGGCGACCGGTTTCCGTCAAATTTACTATGCGCCGGTTCATGTGAGCATCGAATACAAAGCATCCGGTTCCGTCAAAGGAAGGATGGAACGCCTGGTGCAAGTCGCGTTGTTACTAAGAATTTTGGATGACGATGACAGAGTGCTATTTTCGCAGACGGTAAGCCATGACGTACAGGATAGTATTCGCCGCAAGGATATACACCGGATAGAGAATCCGGCTTATTCTTTCACCAAGGGTGAGATAAAATCGGCCGGGCTGCTCAATCGTCTGCTGGAACCGCTGCTGGTTACGATTGTAACCGGCGGCATCATATATCTTTTTTATTCATTCAGGACGCAATCTTAAGGAGAACAATAGAATAGCAATGAAACATATCACGCTATATATCGTCATAGCAGGTATGATGTTGGCGATGGCTTGCAGTAAAGGCAAGATAAAAGCTGATCTCAATCTGGAAGAACGAATGCAGCTGGGGATGAAACAATTTGAAAAGAAAAAATATCTGGATGCCAAGAATCAATTCCGTATCATCACACTGAGTTACAGTGGCCGTGCCGAGGCGGCCAGGGCGCAGTATTATCTGGCAGAATGTCATTATAACGTCAAAGAGTATATCCTCGCCGGCAGTGAATATGAGCGATTAATCAAGGTCTATCCGAATTCGGAATGGGTGGATGATGCCAAATACAAACTCGGCATGTGCTATTTTAAAATGTCGCCGAAATACTCTCTCGACCAGGAGTATACCCAAAAAGCCATCCGACAGTTTCAGGAATTTCTCGAGGAATTTCGCAACAGTCCCCTGGTGCCGGAGGTTGAGGAAAAACTCAATGAATGCAGGGGAAAACTTGCCCGCAAGGTTTTCAGTTCAGCCGAGCAATATTTTAAAATGCACCTCTACGAAGCCGCCGAGATCTATTACACTTTGGTTCTGGATAATTATTACGATTCAAAATATTCTCCCCGCGCCTACTATCGCGTGGCGGAATGTTTGTTAAAGATGAAAAAGTATTCAAAAGCCCTGGAAGCCTTTCAAAAAGTAGTGGATAAATTTCCGCGCAATGATCTGGCCGGTAAAGCGCGTGAACAAATCAAAGCGTTGCAAGCGACGGTTAAAGATAGTTAAGATGCAGTAAAAAAAGACGCAAATGAATGGAGAAAGATTTGCGTTTAGGTGTATTTGGTGGTACTTTTGATCCTGTCCATATGGCGCATCTCATCATTGCCGAACGCGTTCGCGATACCTTACAGTTGGATCGGGTGCTTTTTGTACCCTGTGCCATACCGCCTCACAAACCGGACCGGTCACGAGCGGCGGATGAACATCGGTTCCGCATGATTGAATTGGCCATAAGCGGGAATCCTTTTTTCAGAGTGAGCGACCTGGAATTAAAGCGAGGCGGGCTTTCCTATACGGTCGACACACTGCGCCGACTGACAACCGAGGCTTCCCTTGATCGTGAACGGTTATTTCTCATCATGGGTGCGGATAATTTAAAGGATCTGCATACCTGGCGCGAACCGAAAGCGATCCTGGAACTGTGCAGACTGGTGGTTGTGGCGCGACCACATGTCGAGATTGCCATCCCCGACTTTGGTGATGTTATCAGAGTGGATAGCCCGCTGTTAGAAATCTCATCCAGCCGACTGCGCGCCATGGTGCAGGCGGGACAGAGTATTCGCTATCTGGTCGCACCCAAAGTGCGGCATTATATATCGGCCCATAAACTCTATGAAGGATAGATTCTCAGGGCTTGGTTACATAGCCCATTGGTGCGAGATTAGCTAATCATAATATAGGAGCAACTATGGCGGAAGAAAGAATCATCCGTTTGCTTAAAAAAGTGCCTCTCTTTTCAAAAATGACCGATCTGGAAGTGGGACAGGTTGCCGATCAGTGCATTCATCGCACCGCCCACAAGGATCAGGTCATTCTTGTCGAGGAGGAAACAGGACAAACGCTGTTTATTCTGTTACGAGGTACGGTAAAAGTTACGCGTACCAGCGATGAAGGGCGGGAGGTGATTATCACCATCTTAAGGTCGGGTGACTTTTTCGGCGAGCTATCGGTGTTAGATGGCAAGGGCAGGTCGGCTACGGTTGTGGCGATGGATGAATCGGAATTGTTGACTCTGCGGCGGAATGAGTTCCTGCTTTTACTGGAAAGGTTCCCGCAAATAGCGGTGGAGATGCTCAAGGTATTAGCGGACCGAATTCGCCGCAATGATATTATCATTGAGAAACTCACTCTGCAGGATGCCGTAGGGCGGGTGGGCTCCACTTTAATTCATGTAGCCGAGAGTACCGGGTATATGCGCGGGGAAAGCATGATCGTCCCCAAGTTACCGGTGCAGCAGGACCTGGCCAACATGGCCGGCACCGCCCGGGAGACTATTTCTCGAGTGATGGCGGTTTTCGAATCGAAAAAATTGATTGAACGCGAAGGCCATCGCGTTGTCATTCCGGATTTTGAAAAATTCAAGCGAGAGTTTTGGTCATAGGACCATGTGCGAAAAATCGAGTTACATGAATGTTCGTTGAACCATCGAACTAATAGTATTTTAATTCAATCGCAGGACCAGACGGATAGTACCGGAGGAGAACATGTCGTTATTACAAGAGTTGTGCGAAAACGTGATTGCGGGAAACGCGCCAAAGTGTGAAGCGTTAACGGCCGATGCGCTGGATTCAGGCCTTTCGGCAGCAGACGTATTGAACGACGGCCTGGTGGCCGGAATGAACGTGGTCGGTGAAAAATTCAAAAATAATGAATTTTATGTACCCGAAGTCCTTATTGCCGCCCGCGCCATGAAAGCAGGTATGAAAGTACTGCGGCCCAAATTGGTCGAAGCCGGCGTCGAACCCAAGGGACGTTTAATCATGGGAACGGTTAAAGGTGATTTGCATGACATCGGCAAGAACCTGGTGGCCATGATGATGGAAGGAGCCGGCTTTGAAGTAATTGATCTGGGGGTGGACGTTGCGCCGGACAAATTTATCGCCGCCGCTCAGGAGCATCATGCCCAAATTATCGGCATGTCCGCTCTGTTGACTACCACCATGCTGAACATGAAGGATACCATCGAAACTCTCAAATCACAAGGGATACGCGACACCGTCAAGGTGATCATCGGCGGCGCGCCGGTGACGCAAAATTTTGCCGACGAAATCGGCGCCGACGGCTACTCCGCGGATGCCGCCAGCGCCATCGACCTGGTGAAAGCATTCCTCCCATAGCTTTTGCGCTCACGATTAAAACAGGAGAAGCATTGCTCGGCTTAAAAGTCGTTTTTTTTGATCTCGGCGGTG
>JAFGSU010000456.1 GCA_016934435.1 Candidatus Zhuqueibacterota bacterium
ACTGGCACGGGTGATGGGGTGTATCAGCAAAGATTCACCGAACAGCCATTCCGCGGTATTGTCCGCGGCGTTGGCGTCTTCGGGATATTCCATCACCAGCGGCCGGGTGATGGAAAGTCCAGTGAGGTGGTTCTGTCGCGCCGCCGAATAGATATAGGGCATGAGCTGATAGCGGAGGCGAATGTATTTAGTTGCAATAGCCTCGGCTTCGGCGCCATAATTCCAGGGCTCGCGTTCCTCGCCATTGGTGCCGTGGACGCGAAAGATGGGCACAAAAGCGCCGAACTGAATCCAGCGGAAATAGTTCTCCGCATCCGGTGTGCCGTTGAACCCGCCGATGTCCATGCCCCACCAGGAGGAGCCGAGGGCGATGCTGCTGAGCATAAACAGCCGCTGTCGGTCCATGGAACTAAATCCGGTGGCGATATCGCCCGACCAGTGGCCGTAGGCGTAGCGCTGCGCGCCGAGGTAGAAATTTCGGTTGATGGACCAGACGCGCTGATCGGTATAACGCCGCTGTCCCTCATATTCGGCCCGCTGCATCTGCAGGAACATGAGGTTGCCGCCGTATTCGTCGGCCTCGTCGTTCCAGTAGCCGATGATGCCGGTGGCAAAGGCGTTGCCGCGCTGGATGAATGCATTCCAGTACCATTCGCGGGCCGCCGGCAAATGGAAGTTGAGCCGACCCACCTGTTTGCCGCTGAAATAGTCGGTGGTGTAACTGTGAAAAAAGCCCTGCGTTTGGGCGAAATTGCCCTGTTCGGTATCGAGGTGAATGCGCGGTTTGCGGATGCCCATGAGTTTGAGGCCGAGCCGGGCGAGGTCGGTTTTCAGTTGCCCGGAGGTGCCGCCGGGGAATTTGCCGCCCCAGCGAAACTCGCCGTATTGATCCGCGCCCCAATCCATCCAGTCGAAATCGAGGACATAGGCGTCGATGGGGATGTTTTTGCCGCGGTAGGTGGCGACATCATCGCGCAATTCGGCTTCGTCCATGCCCCACTCGGTGTTGAGAAATCCGAGGGTGAATTTGGGCATCATGGGCGGGCTGCCGCTTATGGCGGTCATGGCGGCGAAAATTTCTTTAGGCTTGCCGAACAGCAGATAGCACTCCAGGTCGCGTTTAGTGGGCGAGATGGGCCTGCTGAACGCCAGGCTGTTGGCGCGGATATCCATACGGCCGCCGTCGCTGTCGACCAGCAATCCCCAGCCGTTAGTGGTCCAGGCAAAGGGGGCGCCGGCTCCGCCCTGTGCGCCGGCGCGGATGTCGCCGCCCTGGGTGGTCTGCAAGGTGCCGGTCTGACGATTGCCTACGCCGTAAAAATGGGCGGTCGGACAGGTGAGGATCAAACTGCCGGCATTCATGCCGCTGTTGCCCGGTTCGCCGCAGAGCCAGGCGTTAGCGGCGGAATAGAATTGCATGCGCATGGGAGACCGGCTGATTTCCACCACGAATTGCGGCGCCGTCATCCTGATCGGATCGCCGCTGGTGTCGAAGGATATTGATACCGCCGGCCATTTCGTTTTTAGTATTACCAGCGTATCGGCATCCTCATATCCCTGAGACAAAAAATTGATTTTCAGGATGTTGTCGCTACAGGCCTTCAGTATGAGCTCGTCACTGCCGCTGTGAAGGATGAGTTTGCTGCCGTCGATGGTTATGTTCGATATCGGCTGTGCTGAAACACGAGTCAACAGGATAAAACAGCAGAAGAATATTTTGAAAATTGGCGGTGTTTTCATACATACCTTACTCATTTTGATAGACAATGGCTTTTAATAATACTCAGAATATCCGGTTTTTGCAAGGGAATTCACTCTGATCAGTCTTGTTGCCGCGTTCTGAGAGTGATAACGGATAGCCCCCGTATGTTTTCGCGTTTTTTTGCGGCAATTCCGCGTGTAACAGGTATATAAAAACAAATACACATAAAACACCCGGAGTCGCAAAGTGCAACCCCGGGGTAGATTATAAAATAATGAGGAATGTCATTGCGTTTTGGGTACGGCAAAAATTCCATTATTCACACAAGGACATAAAAAAAGATTGTCATTGCGAATCCGCCGGAGGCGGATGAAGCAATCTCCGCCAAAAGGGGGACCGGGTTATTGCCCTTAGGGCGAGGACTGCCGCGCTCCATGGCATATGGTCACGAATGGATTGTGCAGCGCCTCCGCTTCTAAGGAAATGGCGTAGATTGCTTCGTTCCAACGCAGATTTTATAGGAAATTGCACTACTGTTCCTCCGCTTCTAATAAAAGCGGAGACCGCCACGCTCCAACACAATCCATCTGAGAATTGATGCTCGATTGCTCCGCTCGCGGTGACATTCTTTTTCTGTTAATATTGAAATATCGAGAGATTCTCGTGCTCAACTCGCAATGATATTCTTTGTCCTGTCCTTCCAGGCATAACGGCTTTTTTGCCATCCTGAACTCACTATGGTATTATTTTATCCGGTAAAGCAGCCCGATACTAAAAAAGGGCAAATTTTAGCCAAATAGCCCCTTCTCCCCCATTTCTCGAGGGACCTGTCCGTTCGATTTTTGGCTGAGAGAAGGACAGGATGAGGCGAGATGCCGTTACTTAAAAAATCGTGACAGAAAAGGATTCTGTGTCTTCCGAAACATAAAAATAAATCATGCGTATATAAAATATTATGCTTAATTTAATCTCCCAACTTAACCGTTATCCCCAAACATGGAGGAATTTCGTTCATGAAAAAACATCAGCCCCTGTTGACGATGGTGGCAGCGATCATCGTACTCTTCGTACTGAAAGGATTTGGTAAACCGATGGACAGCAAAATCGACATCCCCTATCAAAAATTCATCTTAAAAAACGGACTGACCGTACTGGTGCATGAGGACCACAAGGCGCCCATCGTGGCGGTCAATGTCTGGTACCATGTCGGCTCGAAAAACGAAAAACCGGGCCGCACCGGTTTTGCCCATCTGTTCGAGCACCTGATGTTCAACGGCAGCGAGCATGTGGACCAGGATTATTTTCAGGTCATGGAAAAAATCGGCGCCACCGATCTCAACGGCACCACCAGCGAAGACCGCACCAACTATTTTCAGAACGTGCCGACGCCGTCATTGGACCTGGCTCTGTTCATGGAATCGGATCGCATGGGTCATCTGCTCGGCGCCATAACCCAGGCTAAACTGGACGAACAGCGCGGCGTGGTACAGAACGAAAAACGCCAGTACGAAAACGAGCCTTACGGTATGGTCGATGAACTGATCGCCAAGGCCGTTTTTCCGGCCGGCCATCCCTATTCCTGGACCGTCATCGGTTCGATGGAAGACCTCACCGCCGCCAGCCTCGAGGATGTGCACGAATGGTTCAAGACCTACTACGGCGCCGCCAATACCGTCGTCGCCATCGCCGGCGATGTGGACCCTGAAATAGTCAGAGAAAAAATGGAGAAATATTTCGGCGACGTGCCGCCGGGTCCGCCCATCGCCAGATTCGACGCCTGGATCGCCAAACGCAGCGGCGTGCAGCGGCATATCATGCAGGATCGCGTGCCCCAGGCGCGCTTCTACAAAATCTGGAACGTGCCGCAGTGGGGAACGGTCGAACACACCTATCTCGACCTGCTCTCAGACGTGCTCGCCAGCGGCAAAGTCAGCCGTCTGTACAAACGACTGGTCTATGAAGAGCAGCTGGCCACCAGCGTGCGGAGTTACATCGACGCGCGCGAGATCGCCGGATTGTTCAACATTGTGGTAACCGCCAAACCCGGCGTGGAGCTGAGCAAAATCGAAGCCATCATCGACGAAGAGATGGCAAAGATACTGGCCACCGGCCCGACGCCCCAGGAAGTCAACCGCGTGCGTACACAGTACGAAGCGCAGTTCGTGCGCGGCATCGAGCGCATCGGCGGATTCGGCGGCAAGTCCGACATCCTGGCGCAGAACATGGTATTCGCCGGCGATCCGGATTATTACAAAGTGGCGCTGGATCGCGTGCGCAGGGCGGCACCGCAGGATTTGCATAAAGTTGCTAAAGACTGGCTGAGCGACGGGGTCTACATTTTAGAGGTGCACCCGTTCCCGCAACTGGCAGCACAGCCCAGCGATCTGGACCGGACGGCTCTGCCCGACGCCGGCAAACCACCGCTGGCGCAGTTTCCGGTTGTGGAACGAAAAAAGCTCGATAACGGCCTGGAAATCGTCCTGTCGCAAAGGACCTCGGTGCCCATCGTCACCCTGAAACTGATGGTGGATGCCGGTTATGCGGCCGATCAATTCGCCATCCCCGGCACCGCCCGGTTAGCCATGGACATGCTGGACGAAGGCACCAGGACGAGAACCGCCCTGCAGATCAGCGAAGAGCTGGCCAATTTAGGCGCGCAGATGTTCAGCGCTTCGAATCTGGACGTCTCCTTTGTCAGCATCAATACCCTGAAAGACAAACTGGATCCGTCTCTGGCGCTGTTCGCGGACGTGATTCTCAATCCGTCCTTTCCGGAATCCGACTTTCAGCGGCTGCAAAAGATGCAGTTAGCCGGCATCCAGCGCGAAAAAGTGACGCCGATCCAGATGGCGTTGCGGGTGTTCCCCGGATTGCTATACGGCAAGGAGCATGCGTATGGTAATCCCCTGACCGGTTCGGGAACCGAGGCGTCGGTGGCCCAAATCACGCAACAGGACCTGATCAAATTCCACCAGACCTGGTTCCTGCCCAACAATGCTAAACTGATCGTCGTCGGCGACGTCACCATGGAAGAATTGGTGCCGAAAATCAGCAAGCTTTTCAAGGATTGGAAGAGCGGTACAGTGCCGAAGAAAAACATCGGTCTGGTCGAACAGAAACCAGCGTCCGTGGTTTACCTGATTGATCGGCCGGGTTCGATGCAATCGATCCTGTTTGCCGGCCACGTCATGCCGCCCAAAGCCAATCCGGATGAAATCAGCCTGACCACCATGAACAACGCTTTAGGCGGCATGTTCATTTCGCGCATCAATATGAATCTTCGTGAGGATAAGCACTGGACGTACGGTGCCATGAGTTTCATCTGGGATGCGCGCGGCCAGCGGCCGTTCATCGTCTATTCGTCGGTTCAGATGGATAAAACCGCTGAAGCGATGCTCGAAATTAAAAAGGAATTGTCCGACATTTGCGGGCCACGACCGTTGACTGCGGAAGAGCTGCAGAAATCGCAGGACAACCAGATTCTCGGCATGGCCGGCACCTGGGAGACCATGGGCGCGGTCAATAATGCCGTCAGCGAGATCGAGACCTACGGCTTGCCACAGGATTATTATCGCACTTTGGCAGAGAAAATCCGCAACGTATCGGTCGAGGATGCTACCAGAGTAGCGGGGAACCTGCTCAAACCGGATCAGGTTGTATGGGTGGTTGTTGGTGATCGCAGCAAGATCGAATCCGGCATCCGCGAAGGTAATTTCGGTGAAATCCGGTTTATGGATGCGGATGGGAACGAAGTAAAATAGCGGTTTGAGAAATATTTTTATTCAAAGCCTCCTTCGACTTTTGCAGAAGGCTTTTTTTATTGAATGCATGATACATCAGAAAGGCTTATGGATTTTATTCTTGGCAAGAAAATTTAATAATCTGAGAGGCGGAATGATTATAGAAACGCCAAAATAAATGCCAAAACTCCGAAGGGGTGACACAGGATATCCCCCGTTGAATCCTGTCACCCCTTCGGGGTTTGACGTTTTCGCGATTATCGCGCTATAATCCTGTCACGCCGACGGCGTTTATATCCATTTTGCTCAATGCCTGCGTTTATTAACCGGATTAAAAAGGTTTGATGATAATATATTCTCTGGCGGGATGCGCTCCGTCGCGTCCCGCGGATAGGAATGTCCGCAGTCCGGCACGGACGGCGGGTTTTACAACGCACCCAATACGGTCAGGCGTCAGGGACGGCTGCTTGCCCGGCCACGACAGCACGCGGCTCTCCAACGATCCAGGAAATAATATACAGGAGGGACGCGCCGTCATGAATTTTTTAGATGAAGGTTAACCTATTTCTTAAATACGATTCTGTCAAGCTTCAGCAAAAATTAACTTCCCTTGTCACGCCGCGACGACGTAACATAAAAAATAATCCCTGGGTGGGACGCGACCATGTGCCATCGAATTGTGCAGAGCTTTAAATTAAACAGGGATTCTGTTCAAATTATTTTTTTCATTGGTATTAGAAATTTAAAATCCGCATATTTATTAAGATATCACAAACGAAAACACTTTGATAAAAAACCCGGAGAAAAAACATGAAAAAGCGCCTGTTTGTATTGATATTTACCTGTTTCATCCTCCCCTCCTGCGCCCAATCCCTCATCGGCGCGCGCTTTCCGGCGCTTTCGCCCGACGGCAGTCATCTGGCCTTCTCCTACATGGGCGATATCTGGATCGCCTCCAGCCACGGCGGCCGCGC
>JAFGSU010000457.1 GCA_016934435.1 Candidatus Zhuqueibacterota bacterium
AGATGAGTATGCCACACTTCCAGCCATTTATGTCAAAAACCACGTATTCATTTCCTTGTTTCACGTACTTGTTGATAAAAGGATGCAATTTTCGGTATTTTGCTTTTAAGCCGTTTTTATCGACACATAAATAGGCCTTATATATTTCGTCCTGTTGCGTTTTCTCAAATAATCCGGCTAAAATTGTGATATCCGCCTTCTGAGCAATATGAATCAACCTTTTGACACTGTCGCCGGCTGGTATATATTCGGAAATCGCCAGCATTTGTTCGCGTGACAGATTTCTTGCAAAAGTATACCCTGTAACAGAACACTCGTGAAAGGCGATGACATCTGCGCCTGCCAACGCGGCCTGGCAGGAGAGTGTTTCGATTATTCCCAAATTGTACGCTTTATCAGCACTTCGGTTTTCAAATTGAGCAGTCGCTATCTGTAAATTATTCACTGGGGTCTCCTTCTGTTGGGCTGTTGGCTTCTGGCTGTTGGCTATTAGCTTCTGGCCTCTGGCAATAGATTATTTTCAGAAAGTCCTCATATTTATAGACCTGTGAAGCCTCAAAATTAATCCCATAATTTTTCATCATGGAAAATAAATTTAACAGCAAATTGATTGGCAGAATAGACAGCCCCAGCTTCTCGGTTCTATTCAACCAAAAAGCCGGAGCATTTCAAGTGCAGAATTTTCAAGCCGAGGAGCTTGAAAACAAGAACGAAGGTACTCAAATAGTAAAAATCTTCCTACTTCAAAAGTAAAAGCTTTCCCACCCCTATAAAATCACCAGCCTCAATCCGATACAAATAAATGCCCGCAGCCACAGTCTGCCCCTGCTTATTCATTCCATTCCATTTGACGGTATAACTGCCGGGTGATTTTTGTTCATTCACCAGAATGGCGATTTCCTGGCCGGATAGATTGTAGAGCGTTAGCCTAACAAAGACGGATTTGGGAATGTCATAGCGAATCTCTGTTACCGGATTGAACGGATTGGGAAAATTTTGCATGAGTTTGAATTCAGTTGGAAGCGTATCTTTTTGCGGAATTTCAACATCATTGATAATATAATCCGCATAATAGTCTTCCACCTCGCCATCAATGGCAATGCCCACGAAACAGAGGCCGGGCTCGGTGCTGAAACGGAAGCGGCTGAAGATGGGTGGCGGTACTGCATCTCCGGGTATTGGCACAGGCAGATATGATTGACCACCTGGAATCAGTTCATCTTTAAATATCTGCTCGCCCGGATCAGCCCAACTGCCATTGTTGTTGAAATCCATCCAGGCGTTGAGGTAGCCGCGACAGGAGGCGATAACTTCCACAGTCGTTGTTTGGCCGGCGCCGATGGGGGCGGTAAATTTGATGCCATCCTCATCATCGAGGTCGGTGTTATCATCACCGGTGGCAGTATGATCCGGCTGGCCGGTTAGCTCGGTATCGATATACTTGCCGAGATACACCTTTGGATTGTAAATATGCAGCGCTCCGTTCTGGCCAAAGAAGGTGGGATAGCGTTCGAATGGCGCATCCCCAAAATCGAATTCCATGAAATATTCATCAGTACCCAGCATAAAGACCATGTCCCAGCCTTCCGCGATCGGTTCACACTTCCCGGCGATTGAACCAACGGTTGGCTTCACGGGATCGTAAACATAAACTGCATCATCATGGAAGTAATGGTACCTGGTTTTCCAGCCCCAGACAAAAGAATCCGGTTCTTCTTCGTAAAGGGCAGCGATACTCAGCCAGTAAATGGTGGAATCGCCCTGTTGTCGGAACCATTGATCTTCCGGAATGAAGAAATCGTACCGGAAGCAGGTATCGGGCTTGCTCATATATTCCGGATGGAAATTATTACCTATCACATGCTCTTCCAGTATTTCCCTGGGAACAATCCGCGCCCAGACCATTTCGCCAGGGTGACTCCAATCTGAATCCACACCTTTCGGCACATCGGTCCAGATGCCAATATGGAACGCATAGGGGGCAATAGGCGGCGGAAAAGCACTGTCCCAATTGGTGTAGGAACCCACCCAGGCAATTGAAGTGACCGGTCGCGGTGATTTGCAGAACCAGTCGTCGGCAACGAATGTCCCATCGTAAACCGAACGGACATCCCAGCCCATGATATAGGGGGTGTATGGCATATCTGGGTCTTCATTAAATAAAGGAATCTGTCGCCATTTCATGGGGCGTCCTTCGCCACCTGCATCGATGACCACCTCATAATCTTCCACTTCACCGGCATGTCCATAGCCGGTGGAAAGTACTCCCGGCATTCGACTGAGACGGAAACGCGCGAAGGTAGGCCCGGGAGCAGCCGTCGGCGGGATATGGAAATTCAATGGATTATTACTCGGATTCACCGTGACATCAATAAAAATATGTTCGTCAGCTTCCATCCAGCTTTGATTATGATTGTAGTCGATCCAAGCATTGAGCACACCCTTTGCCGAAGCAATGACTTCGACCGTTGCTGGTTGACCGACAATCAGTGGTGCGGTGAAAAATACGCCATCCTCATCGTCCAAACCAATGTTATCATCTTCCATGGCATTGCCGGACGGCTGGCCATTTATTTCACCATCAATCAAGCCACCCAGGTGGAAACCGTCAATGATATCATGATAGGCACCACCATTGGCATGCAGCGTTGGATAGCCCGGTGTGTCTGGACTATCAGGCGCATCCCCGAAGTCATACTTTACCTCGCCGGAGATTCGCGGGATAAAGATGTAGTCTTCGGTTTCTCCATCGGGATAGCCGTCTGCTGGACCAGAGCCATCATCCGTATCTGATGCCAGGGTGGTAATCATAATCCGCATCCAGATAGGCGGTGGTGTGCCAGTGAATGCCGGATGCGTGGACAGGAATGCTGGCGTTGAAAGCAGATGCACCCCCGGTCCCAATGTGAGGACTTGATTCTGCACGGCCCATTCCGGTGCCTGACCAGCACTGCAAGGGACCTTGTCTTCCCAGTCGCCATCCCGATTCCAGTCGAACCAGACATTGACATAGAAATTCTGCTTAGTTGCTGTCGGTGCGACAGTAACCCCATATTCGAAGGAGGTTGAGGCACAATTCGGCAACACCAGCGGTAATATAACGCCATCATCGTGATAATCGCAATCAGGCTGGTTATTTTGCGGGATAATATTGGTTGTTGGATCTTCATCCGGCCCCACGTCTGCATCAAGCTCCAGCGAGACCCGTCGACCTAAATACGCCTCTTCGCGCGGATGAAGATGTAGTGGTCCCTGTAGTGCGCCGGTAGCCGCATCATGTATAGTCGGGAACTTAGCCGGAACACCGGGGTAAGCATCCATCTGTAGGCCGGAGTGGTTCGTGCCATCCGGGGCATCACCCAGATCGAACAGCTCCTCTTCTTCACTTTTCCGGTTCTTAAATATAACCGTGATATTTTCACCTGCATCCATGTCAATATCCACTTTGGCATTGCCCACATCGATATGCGAACCATTATCCGTATCGCCGGTGACGACAATATTGGCCAGCGTCCAACCGGCGGGAATGCTTTCGCCCATATTATAGACACCAGTCGGTGCGGTTGGTAATACCGATGTATTGTTCGATGGATCGCGATATGGCGCAGCGCCGCCCATTGCACCATATACAACCGATATCCAGAACGGGGTGTCATCTTTCGGCGTTGCTTCTTTGATGATTTTCAGTGAACCGCCATCACCTGTGGCGATGGCAACGGGGTAATCCTCCACTTCGCCATCCGGTGCCGGGCCATCGAAGCTGATATTCCGCACAGAACTCAACCGGAATCGTGCGTAGGACTGGCCCTTTTGCGCAGTCGTGGGCACGTTGATCGTAAATGGATTGACACCGGCAACAACCGGCTGGGCAGCGATTATGTGTTCACCGGCATCTGCCCAGCTTCCATTGTTATTAAAATCAAGCCAGGCATTGAGTGCGCCGTTTGCTGAAGCAATAACTTTTACCTGAATCGTACTACCGGGGACGATAACCGGCGGTATTTGAACGCCGTCTTCATCGCCAGTGGGGAAGGGTACGCCCATGAAGACAACGTTTTTATTATCGCCATCGGCCATGGGTGACGGTTGTCCATTAGGTTCCGGATCGATTGCACTACCGAGGTAAAGATTCGGCGTGACAAGATGTCGTGCCCCGTTATTCGCCAACAAAGTTGGATATGACGGATCGGGTGCATCGCCAAAATCATAGCGTTCCTCCTCACCCGTCTTCTGATTTTTAAAGGTAATAACAATATTTTCGCCGGGATCAAAATCCACATCGACTTTTCCATTTGCTTTATCAATCGTCGAACCATTATCCAGATCACCGGTGATCGTAATGTCTTGCAGGGACCAACCAGACTTTGCAGCTTCGGATATGCTGATCACATTACCTGGATTCAGTATAGTCATTTTGTTACTGAGCGGATCCTGCAAGGTGCCACAAAGAATATTAAAAAAGCCACTGCTGAACTGCTCGCAAATTAAAAACGACGTATTATCTGCTGGCGTTGCCTCTTTGATTACGACAATTGAGCCATCCTGAGGCTCTTTTATTTCAATGGCATAATCTTCCACTTCGCCATCCGGCGCCAGACCATCGTAACCAAGTTGCCGGACTGAACTGAATCGAAAGCGGGCGTAGGTCAACCCAAACTTAGCCGTGCCAGGTACATAAATCGTTAATGCATTAGCACCCGGATAGAGCCGCTCGGCTGCAAAAACATGTTCGCCGGCATCAGCCCAACTGTTATTAATATTGAAATCAATCCAGGCATTCAGCACCCCTGTATCCGATGCCACCACGGTAATCGGAACAGCCTGACCAGGCGCAATAAATGATGACATGGTCACGCCATCTTCGTCGTCGGTTCCGCCTGCCGGTGTTAAATCATCACCATTGGATAAAAAAGCAGGATGTCCATTCGGATCCGCATCGATTGCAACGCCCAGATGAAAGCCTTTTATAATGACATGCCGGGCGCCATTATTAGCCAGCAGCGTCGGGTAACGCGGACTTAAGGTGCTATCCGGCGCATCCCCAAAATCGTACTCTACATCTCGCTGGATATTTCCAAAATCAATATTGGCAACACGCTGCCCCTGAGCAACTATGACATAATGATCATACGGTCCGACATTGCCAGCATGAGAAGCATACATCGAATCCGGAAAAGTTTCTTGCCAGCCAGGTTGTAAAATTTCTCCGACAACATAGCCCCCGACAGATAAACCGGTGAATTGATATTCGCCACTTGAATTCGTGGTGACTATCAGATCTCCCGAGCCGGGTGTTGGATTCAAAATCCCATCATGGTTAGCGTCCAGAATAATTTGCCAATTTGCCAGCCCCGGTTCACCAGCATCTCGGTGAGCATTTCCGTTTAAATCGTTCCACTTTGTACCGCTTATTTCACCCGTTCCCGTCGCGCGATACAGACCCGCATCCATATTGGTGTTATTCGCACCCGCAGCAAGGGTGAAGACCGGCGTATCTCCAGAAGCAGGCTGTGCATCGCTGTCAATAGCGTCATTCATTCCCTGATTCGGGGGACTAAAGGTGAAGCCGGAACGTGGCATGAATCTGAGAAAATAGCTTCCGGGAGTTATATTTGAAAAGAGGTAAAATCCCGTTGAAGTTGTTAGTGTCTGTGCTATCAGGTTTCCGTTCTGATCAAACAGCGACACTTGTACGCTATCGAGGCCAGGCTCCCCCGCATCCTGCAGGCCATCCTGATCGAGATCATGCCAGACACGATCCCCAAGTGAAGCATTGTTCTCACCTGTTTTATAATTATATATAATAAGCGTGATATCCTCACCCGCATCCAGATCAATGAAAAATCTGGCAGTTGATGAATCGTACGAGGTACCTCCGTCGAGATCGCCCGTAATTTGATAGTTACCAAAAGCCCAACCTGTAGGTAAAATTTCAGTTATTGTGTAGATTCGGGGCGAAAGATTGGTAAATAACCGCTGATTTGAGGTGGGTGTCAGTGTAAAATTCCCCAAATCGCCGGTAAAGTTGAAGATAACACCACTATCTGGTGGGGCAGCCGATTTAATAATCCGGATACTGCCAGTTCGCGCATCTTCTGTTATTCTGATACTTGTGGAATCGATATCCGTTTCGCCGAAGGTGTCAGTTACCCGGAGCCAAATAATTCCCGAATACGTATTATTCCAGGTATGTTGTGGCGTTACACCGGTAGCGTCATCATATTGCCCATCATTGTCGAGGTCCCAGGCATAGCTCACAATATGATCGCCTGCATCCGGATCGTAGCTCGCGGAACCGTCCAGTGTAACCGGCTGTCCGACTTTTCCGGTATACGGTCCATCGGCATTTGCCACTGGTGGACGATTGGGTGGTGCCTCCGGTTTAATCCAAAATTTATTGCCGGTGAGCGTTTGATCGGACAGAGGTGCGGTAGCAATGCTATAGCGGATTCGGGTATTATTAATTTTCGTTCCACTCACCGAAGTCGCATCGACGGCATAATAACCCGTCGGAACGCTCTCCAAAATTGAATAATACTCATATCCGGGTGGCGCGGTAAGCCCGTACCAACCGGAACTGTCGGTGGTCGTCATGCCGATTTGTACACCCAGACTATTCGGATCATTTGCGCCGTAAAGCCTTAATGTTACACCGTAGATTGGTGATGAATTTGGTGGTTCGGTGCCGGAATTGCCGACATAAACCCGACCAGAAAGAATATCAGCAGCATACATCTGTGAAAATGCGATGAAAACGAGTAGCAAACTGATGAAAAGAATTGGTAATTTGTTCTTGTTCATTTTTGCACCTCTTTGAAGTTGATTTGGATTATTAAAAAATTTATTTTTAATACTTAAATGCGAGATGAAAGTGACCAACGACAAATATTGACAGGATAACAGGATTTAGAGAAAAAGAGAAATTTGATTGAGAAGATAATAATCACCGTCATTTTAACGATTCTTTCTGAAAAATCCTGTTAATCCTGTCGGAAAAATATATTGGAATAGTCATTATTTCGTTATTTATTCTGAACCATACTCTTCAACAAGTTCAGGCTGAAGTGTGTCATATAAGGCGTATTTATCTGATGAGGCGATGAGAATTTTGTAAAATGTTCAGAACAAAAACATTTTTATATTTAAGAGCAATTTTATGATTCCTATCCTTAATTATATATTAACCATTTTGATCTGTTTTGTCAACCTTTTTTATCAAAATTATTTATTTTTTTTATAACTGCTACTACAACGTTAAGTCACTTTAAGAATTATTTTTAAAAAAACCTTAGGAGTGCATTCTCTGTGTGAATGCATGCCGACGAAGTCGGCAAATAATCCTTCCTGATTAAGAACAGGCGTA
>JAFGSU010000458.1 GCA_016934435.1 Candidatus Zhuqueibacterota bacterium
ATCAAAACTTTTTGGTCGGTCAAATTTTTAACCGCCGCCCGTCGAATCCACGCCTTCGGATCGCTTTGTGCAACCTGTGCAAGGATTTCCTGATCTTGACTATTCCCCAGCGCCTGCTCGCGAATATCTTCATGCAACTCATTTGATAAAATGATTTTTGCTAAAAGGGACTGGTCTTTGATTTTACCTGTGGCCGCTTTGCCCACCGATTCATCGGAATCGTTGACGGCAATTTCATATAAAATCGTCTCATCGCTCAGATGATCGTTATAGACCGCAGCTCGTCGCACGCTGCTCACAGAATCTTTTTGGGCGATGAAGGACAGTGTGGACGCATCATCTATTTTTCTCGCAAGGTCCTTGCGGACATCATCCAGAGGGTGATTGATGGCCATGTCGTTTAATAGCGATAGATCGGGTATTTTTGCTATCGCTGATAAACATACATCCCTGTTCATACTGTGTTGCGCAATATCAAGCAACATGGGTTGATCAAGCAGCTGTCTCTCGGCGAGGATATCGAGCCCCGATTCACCGACAGGTTGATAGTTGACATTTTTTATAATGTACAACACATCCTCTTTGCCCAGTTCGGCCATTTTTGCGGTCACTTTTTTCCTGACGATATACTCCGGTCTGCTTTTCATCAGGGCCGGGACAATATCGCGATTTATTTGGATATGAGGCAAGAGCAGTTCCAGCGCCGACTCCCGTGTATCATCGTAGACGCTGTTATTCACCAGATCCACCAGAACGGAATCGCTCAAAAGATGCAAACCCGCCATTTTATCAAAGGCGTATTTTCTGATCGGTTTATTATTTTCCTTTTCAGCCATTTCGATTAATACATCATAATTACAATGATGGGTGATGAGCAGAGAAAGCGCTTCTTCGCGGGTTGCTATCGCTTCTGCGTTTTTGGCAATTTCCTCCAGGTTGTTCTGTGTCAGCCAGTTATTCTTTTTCAGTTGTTGAAATGATAATTTGCGAATATCCCGGTCGGCGCAATAATTCACCACGTCGACGAGAATAATATCTTCGGTTCTGCCATGCCAATCTCCCAGCCAGTCAAAAATTTTGAGAACATTTTCCTCGCCGCTGAAATAGAATGTTTTACTGCCCGCCGTAAATACGAAATTCTGCGGATACTCCGCCTGTTGATAGCGCAGCAGTATGAAATCTCCCTTGAATCCATCCTCAAATTCAAAGTATTTCAATTCTCTGGTTTTGGGCGCTATTTCCCATCGATATGTTATCATATACCAGCCCGGTTTTGCGTTCTTAACTTTAAGCACTCCGAATCTGCTCTTGATGTATTCGGTTGACACCTGCCTGCACTGCTCAAGCATCTGTTTTTCAGCTGCGCCAAGTTGATCTTTGCGGTTGGATAACTGCTGGCAGGAGTCATCCCTGAGATACACCAGGGTTGCTTTAACCGGCAGGTTGTAGCGTTCCGGACCGATGACGACGCTTGCGAGCATTTTTGACTCGGTGTGTAGGGTCTTTTGGGCTTGAGATGATGGCATCGAATAGATGGGTAATATAAGGGAGAGATTCAGTATCAACAGGATAAGATGTTTCATGTCAATCTCCTGATTTTGTATTCACGAACCCGATAGGTTTTCAGGACTGTGAGTGGCATATTTTCAGTTCAGTTGGTGGGTTAACATCGAATTTGGGTATTCTTCAGTGATTACCTTCCGTATTAGAAGCCTTCGAGCTCTGCGGCGCGAACAGGAATGTCCGCAGTCCGATGGGTTTTATCTCACCAAAACCATCATCTTTCTATCCACCCATGTCTGGTCGATCTGCAGTTGATAAAAATAGATACCTGCTGCCAGGTCTAATGCATCAAAGCGGACCGAATAGATGTCGGCGTCCTGATAGCCATCCACCAGAATTCTCGTCTCCCGCCCCAGAAGGTCGTGGATGCTCAAGCACACCCACCCAGAGCGCTGCAGCGAATAGACAATAGTGGTCGACGGATTAAAAGGATTTGGGAAATTCTGTTCAAGAACAAATTCCATGGAATTGGCGGCAAGCCGATGCTCGGAGCCTGAAGCAAGGGAATAGGTGTAGGCGAACAATCCTTCCTCTTCGCAGGCGACGAAGACGGTGCCGTCGGTTCCGACGGCGACGCCGAGCGCATGACCGCCGTCATCGATGTGGGCGGTATTGGTGAAGGTGGCGCCGTTGAAGGTGTAGGCGCGCAGGCCGTCGTCGCCGTTGGCGAGGAATATCGTACCGTCGGATGCGACGGCCACGCCCAGGGCTGCAGCGCCGTCATAAATATGCGCGGTATTGTTGAAATGGTTGCCGTCGTAGGTATAGGCGCGTAAACCGTCATCGCTATTGGCGAGAAAGATGGTACCATCTGATCCAACGTCGACTGCGCAGGCATACCCACCGTCATCGACGTGCGTGGCGCTGGTAAAGGCGGTTCCATTGTAGGTATAGGCGCGCAGGCCGTCGTTGGAGTTGGCGAGGAAAATCGTACCATCGCCGCCAACTGTCAGGCCGCGCGCATAACCGCCGTCATGAATGTGTGTGGTACTGGTGAGGGAGGCTCCGTCATAGCTGTAAGCCCACAGTCCTTCATTGGCATTGGCTAGAAAAACCGTACCATCGAGGGCCACGGCAACGCCATGTGCTTCACCGCCGTCATAGGCGTGTGCGGTATTGACCAACGCGGTTCCGTTGTAAGTATAGGCGCGCAATCCATCGCCGCCATTGGCAAGGATAACCGTGCCGTCCGCAGCGATGGCGACGTCATAGCCATATCCGCCGTCGTATGTATGTGCGCTGCCGGAGAGGGCGTTGCCGTCATAGGTGTATGCCCGCAAGCCGTTGCCGTTGTTGGCGAGAAAAACCGTTCCTTCGGAGGATACGGCTACGTTATGAGCGCTGCCACCGGTGTTGATGTGTGCGGTGTTGGTGAAGGCGTTTTTGTCATAGGTGTAGGCCCGCAATCCGTCGCTAAAATTGGCCAGGAAGATAGTTCCATCTGAAGCGAATGCCAAACTGCGTGCGGATCCGCCGTTGTTAATCTGTCCGGCCGGCGCAAAGGTGTGTCCGTCATAGGTGTAGGCCCGCAGACCGTCGCCGTTGTTGACGAGAAAAACCGTTCCATCTTCTCCAACAGCCACATTTTCGGCATAACCGCCGGCGTTAATGGAAGCGGTGTTGGTGAACGAGGCGCCGTTATAGGTATACGCCCGCAAGCCGTCGCCGTTGTTGGCGAGAAACACGGTGCCGTCGCAGGCAACGGCCACGCCCAGAGCTCTGCCGCCGTCATCAATCTGCGCGGTGTTGGTAAAGGTGGCGCCGTCATAGGTATAGGCTCGCAGACCATCGTTATAATTTGCGATAAATACGGTTCCATCGGCAGCGACGGCCACGCCATAGGCCATTCCGCCGTCGTGGATGTGAGCAGTGTGGGTGAAAGAGGTTCCGTTATAGGTGTATGCTCGCAGGCCGTCAGAATGATTGGCGACGAAGATCGTACCATCTGGAGCGATCGCCACGCCGTAGGCAAATCCGCCGTTATCGATATGGGCGGTATTGGTCAGTTTGTTTCCGTCGCAGGTATAGGCCCGCAGTCCGTCGTCGTGGTTGGCGAGAAAAATCGTCCCGTCGGGAGCGACGGCCACGCCTCTGGCCAGACCGCCGTCATCGATGTGGGCGGTGGGGGTGAAAGCGCTGCCGTTGCAGGAATAGGCCTGCAAGCCGCCACCGTAGTTGGCGAGAAAGACCGTACCGTCGAGTCCGACTGCCACGCCGTAAGCACAGCCGTGATGGGTGTTCTGAGCGATTTTGGTAAATTGATGAGAGAATTGCGCCTGGGACAAGGCGACTGTGAGAAGGATGATGACAAAACATGAACGCCAGGTTCTTACCATGATTCTTACCTCCTGTTTATGCGTCTGTTCAATCCCAGAGTTCTGCTTTGATCGGCAGAACCAGGATAGCACGCTTTCGCAATGGATGCCAAAACCGGTGCATTTGTTTTTGATCCAGAGTATCCGGTGGAGGTTAGATCTGTCGATGTCAATAATAATTTGAGTTGAAGAGCAATGGAGAGTGAGGACCGGTTTTATGTGTTGCCCTGTATGTATCATTGAAATATAGACAAAATATCCATTTGATGCAAGCAATAAACCGTATGAATTGGAAAATCTTTTTTCAAGAGGGCTCTGAACGAATTTTTATCTTGTTCCTACGGTCTGAAAGTGTGTGAAAAAGTCAATTCTTTGTGTCCGTCGTGGCTTTGTTTGAATTGATTGTGCCGGATCTGAGATATTTGCGTTCACTTTTTCCTGATTCGCGGCAGCCACATGGGCACCTCGCGCATATAGCGGGCATACTCCTCGCCAAAGCGCGCCAGCAGCAATCTTTCTTCATGGCGCGAGATAAAATGCAGAAAGAATGTATCAAGCAACCACACGGCGGTGAACAGCAAGGCGATGACGGCCTGTCCGGCATCGCTCAGGGTATGCTCGCCGGTGAGGTCGTCGCGATTTTTATGTTTGTGTTGATTCGACATAGGATTCCTTTCAACCCATCACGCAGCGCATATTTATCATGTTCTCTCCGAGGGCGGCATCTCCCCGGATGGTTATATATTGCTCGGCATCGGTTTTGGCCATACCTCTGGTGAATAGTCTCCAGGCGATGTCGGGAGGAATGATCACGGTTGTTTGCGCCTTGGTGGATATTTCCCCCTGCAAATGCCAGGTTGATTGTTGGCGCAGCAGATGCCATGTTCCTCCCGCCTCGCCCGGAATATTGAATGTGATGGTAGTATTTTTTTCGGCCGAAACGTGCCGATAGGTATACGGCAGCGCGCGCATAAAGGTTTCCAGAACCGGGGCGTACAGCTCCCGTCCGCAGATGCCCGGCCGATCTACGGCGAGGCGAATTTGTTGCTGATGATGCCACTGTTCATGGCGTCTATGAGTCCTTGCGTCCTTGCGTCCTTGCGTTAGATTTTAATATTTATCGCCAAGCCGCGAGCTAAATTCATGGCGTATCTACGGCTATGTGCCTTTGTGTGATTAGGCATTGTGTTTTCACACACACTCCGGAGCAGAGTGAAGAGATTATATAACCGCGCCAGGTGTATCCCATCATAACCGCAATCTGTGCCGCCGAACCACAAGGATGGTTACACCATGACAATGATGAACCGCAAAACCAGACCTCGCGTGTCATCCTGGAAGGATCTTTGTGCAATAACGACGGGATTGATCGCACCACGGTAAATGTGTAATGACGTTTCCTTCCTATCGAAACCAAGCTCCAGATATGCTGTGAATACAGTATGTTTGTATGTTGAATATGGTTAAATTACCTGCAAATCATGTTTTCACAGTTTTTCTTTTTGGGAACCAGAACAAGAACACAATACAACGATGTCATCACGAGTCGGCCACGAGGTTAGCGCGTCATTTCCAATATAACAGAAAAGACTGTCACCGCGAGCGGAGCAAACGAGTCTTTGTTCTCAGAATCACTGCGTTGCAGCGTGGCGGTCTCCGCTGTTATTAGAAGTTGTGTATCGCAAAAGTGCCATTATTCCCGAAAGGACAAAAAAAGAATGTCATTGCGAGCGACGGAACAGAAGGATTGTTCATAGTCAAAACTGCGTTGGAGCGAAGCAATCTCCGCCAGAAGGTGACTATCTCTGTCCAATGCCCTTTCAGAGGAGATCGCCACGATCCACGACAGATACCGGCCTTTTATGCATCTATGTTCTCCGTTTCTAAGGACATGGCGGGGATTGCTTCACTCCATGGCTGCTGCCCTTTTTCATGACCTGTTCCACCGTTCACAATGACATTCTTTTTTTATGTCTTTGTGTGAATAATGGCATTTTACCATTCCCAGCTCGCGATGCCATCGTTGTATTGTGTCCTTAGAAGCGGGGCGCAGGTAATCATTTTTATCAATAATAGGATTAATGGCATTTTTGCCATGCTTAACTTGCAATGAAGACTATTTAGCTAGAAAAGAAAGAATCTGCTGCAAGCAACTATTTATTTTATAGAAAGACCAGGATCAGTCCGTATGCATATTTTAATCCTTCACATCCCCCTCTTCCACAACCGGCGGCCTGTAAGTTTTAATGGTAATCAGATGCAGCGTGACGCCGGCGGCGATGACGATCAGCGTAATCTTGAGCCAGAGGGCGGTAACGACGAAACAGACTGTATTGGCGATGGTCAGCCACAGCAGCAGCAGCGTCAGTATCTTCTGTCTGAACGCCATGCCCAGGCCTTCATGGTAATTGCGGATGTATTCGCCGAACCAGCGGTTGGTCATCAGCCAGTGGTAAAAGCGCTCGGAACTGCGGGCGTAACACCATGCGGCGAGCAGCAAGAACGGCGTAGTCGGCAGCACCGGCAGCAGCATGCCGAGGACGGCCAGAACGACGAACAGGGTTCCGGTGGCGATGAGAAGGGCTTTACTTAATTTTGTCATAATCGGATTCGGGCGATATCGTCCTATTTATTTGTTCCCACGGTCTGAGGGTGTGTGAGAACGCAACGAAAGCCAATAGCCGGAGAATAAATATAGTCAGGCGATGAATCCGCGCGGACATGGCAAGCACAATAGCCGAACGCTTTGGAATAAGCGCCACCGCGCACAACACGACCACGGTTATATTCTTTTTTGGAAGCAGGCCCTTGTGGATTTTTATAATCGCCTTTCTCATAATAATCATGACCATACCAATCGGCACACCATTCTTCTACATTGCCGCTCATATCGAAAATACCCAGTTCATTTGGTTTTTTCCGACCGATTGGATGCGTCTTATTCCCGGAATTGGTCATATGCCATGCTACTTCATGGGGATTATTACTTCCGCTATATTCATACCCTCTGGATTTCACACCTCCTCTTGCCGCATATTCCCATTCTGCTTCAGTCGGCAATCTTTTACCAGCCCACTGAGCATATGCTTGTGCACCATACCAGCTCACAAAGGTGACCGGGTGATGATTGAATTCACTTTTAGGAAAGAACCTATCACCCAGCATTTCTATTTGAGAAATATCAGCGTTTTTCCAATCTACAGGTTTCATCCAGATATAGGTTTCAATATCCTCAACCTGATTTGCTCTTTCATTAAGGAACTCGCAAAACTGTTCGACGGTCACTTCATATTTATCGATATAGAAATCACTCAGGAGCACTAAATGCTCCGGATTGGTATAACTAAGGTCCTGATTACTGCCCATCATAAACTCACCACCCTCCACAAATACCATATCTTGAAATGGATCGGATGGTGGAGCCGGTTTTTTTGAAATATCGATCGATTCAATCAGTACTGCTTTATCGGTAATTTTAAATTTGGCCACCACCGTCAGCAAGAAATTATCCCGATCCCCGGCCACCGGATAGAGCCACATCGTATCCAGTTCCCGAAAAACGTCCTTTTGCTGGCCTTTATTGTAATCAGTCAGCTGATAATTCAACACCGTGGTCTCTTCCATGAACTGCTCGATCCTGGAATAGGCGCTCTCGATCTGATTGGCAATATCTAATGCCGTCCTGGCAATATCCTCGGCGGGCGTGCCTTCTGCGGTCACACTGACGCTGTAGCGCGGAATCAACTCCTGCTCCTTGGCGCCGATTACCTGCTTTTTTGATTCCTCCAGTTCAGCATCCAGGTATTTCAGCGCTCTGTTTATGCTCTTGTCCGGTTTATCGGCATTATAGACGACGGTGGTCCTGCCCTCGATGATTCGCTTCAGGATGCCGCTGCGGTTATCCAGGCTGTTTTCCAGACTCACGATCTCATCATCTATCTTTTTCAGATTCATATGGCCGCGGCGGATGATATCGCCCTGGATTCTGGCGGCGCTTGCGTTGGCCAGGGCCACCGATTGCTGTGAAGCATCCACTTCAAAGATGATCTTGTCGATCTCATCCTGAGGAACGCCGAAAGACTTGAGTTTGGCCTGATAATCGCTTTCAGTCATGGCATTAATGATCAGGGTATTGGCGGCTGCGCCCGGTTCTGCAGGCGTGGTTTGGACGGCTTTTTTCAACGGCGCCACATTTACCCTGACCAGATAAAGGAACTTTTCACGGTTGTCGATGGTGCTGGAGATGACCTGATTTTCGATGCTGATCTCGCCGCTGATGAAGGATTTGATTCTATCGGTGATGGTCCGAGCCTCTTCGACAACGGTCATGGATGAGACAAAGACGCCGTTTAGATCGGCCACGGCTCTGGCGGCCAGGGCTCTTTCCGACAGGTCTGATAGCTGCTGCTTGGAAGCCCATGGATCGATGGATTTGAGCACGACGATGAACAGCCCCTTGTAATGCATGCCCGATAGTTCGTGTTGAATCTGCACCTCGATTTCCTTACGATTTTTCTTCTTCTCGGCGATCACCTCCTTGATCTTTTCGATATCCTTGAGCTGCAGCAATTCCTGTTTATCCATGAACAGGTTGGACATTTTGCTTTTGAGCAGGGAGATTTCATTGTCGACGGCGTTGTTGTTTTTGCTGAGTTCGAGTCGCAGTTCGTCGATGTCCACCTGCGAATACAAAATCCACTGGTTGTTGAGAATTTGGACGATGGCGTCTTTGTTCAGGTTGTTTTTGTTAATATAGATCGGGCTTTGCGGAGTATAGTACTGGGAGAAAACCTGCATCGAGAGCGATGAAAACAGCAGGATGAGCAAGTATCTTATCTTCATGATTTTTTCCTTCGCACAGTTGAATTGATGCATCGGGAATGGGACGGAGAATCGTTGTTTCATAAAAATAAGCATTAAAATGATAAAATCAATCACTTTAAAAAAAACTGCAGGATGAATCAATCGGCTAGGGGGAGGTCCGGTGAGAGGATGGTGCATAAATGATATGGTCATCCCATATTATTTTGCCAGGATCATTCGCCTGTTCGGCATTGAAACCATAAAACTCCACCGGTACGGTGATGGTACCGTCGTTATTGTCAAGAAAATTGTTGGTGCCGTAGGTCGTATCGCCGCGGACATAGAGGACGTAGAAGCTTTTTGCCTCCGTCTGCCCGGGCATGGGTCCGGTTGGGTAGCCTTTGATCCTGCCGTCGGCGAGGTTGACACCGAACATGGTTTCGTCGCCCATCATGGTCGTTCCGACGTAGAGCGTAGCGCTGGCGAACTGGGCATCGATGATGCGCTCGCCGGCCTGGGTATCGCCGTAGCCAAATTCAAAATAATCGGTGTTAATGAACGGGATCAGATTTTCCGTGCTGGAACCCTGATAGCCGCTGGGATCCAGCCCGATCGCTTGTTAAAACATCCGATTTAATGGATTTGGGCACAAAACTGAAAGAGCACAAAAAGAACATTTTTTTGTTTTCGTTCCATTTTTGTGACCCATTAAAAATATTAAGGCAATCAGCCCGATCGCTAATAAAAGTTCCGGTTTATCCGGGTTGGGGGTATAGATTATGAGCGAGGAGCCGGAAAATTGCGTCTCAGGCTATAAAGGGGGTGTGAAAACGATAAATCTGTATACTGAATATTTAATTTATGCGGGGAAAAATGCCCTACAGGCACGTTTTCACACATTCTGACCGGCTTGGTGACGCTATAGTCAAAAAAGCTCTGCTCCGGAATCTGTTGAGAGAATACGAGTCAATCCATTTTGCGTCGGTTCTTAAATTCATAGCGCTCATGGTTTTTCGATTTTTTTGATCGCGTCAGCCGCATACAGGCGCACCTCAAAATCCTCATCCTTCAGAGCCTGTCGCAGCGGTTCAAGGCTCCTGTGGGAGCGAATTTCCATCAATGCCAGAACCGCGGCGCGACGGATTCGCGCATCTTCATCCTGCAATCTCGCTGCCAGCGGCTCGATCCCTTTTTCAGATTTGATTTTTCCCAGGGCGGTTGCATTGGCGCACCGCTGATACCACGGTCCGCTGCTGAGACCTGTAATAAATGCCTCCTCCCCGCGATCCGATCCCAGCTTGTGCAGCGCCCAACCGATCTCGTGATAGGGAGCATTGCCTCCGGCTTCCAGACAGGAGATTAACGGCTTTAGCGCTTCGTCATGGCCGATTTCACCCAGGGCCCAGGCCGCCGCCCCGGCTGTATTTGCGTTATGGTCCTGCAGGACTGCAATCAATGGTTTGACTGCAGCCGCTGCGCGGAGACTACCCAGCGCTTCCGCCGCCGCCTTGCGGATGCCGCGCCCGGAATCCTGCAACGCGCTAATCAGTGGTTGTATTGCCGCATTCGAACCCATTTGTCCCAGCGAGCCGGCGGCGACTCGCCGCACGTTTCTATCATCATCGTAGAGCAGGCGGATCAGCGGCTGCACCAGTTTTTCGGATTTGAGCGAACCGGCGGCATGAGCACAGTACCAGCGTATGCGCGGATTCGGACTCTTGAGCAGCTCGATCATCGGCTGAACGGCCGGCTCTCCCAGCTGCGCCAGCGATGCCGCGGCGCGGCGCATGACGCCAAAGTGAGTGGTCTCATTGATTAGGGTTGCCAGTTCC
>JAFGSU010000459.1 GCA_016934435.1 Candidatus Zhuqueibacterota bacterium
CTGTCAGGAACGCCGAAGACATTATAACGACAGGCGCGGCAGCGCACGGTATCTTCGCTCAGAGTATTGGTGGCGGTGGAGGAAGCGGCGCCAATGGCATTATCGGGACCGGTCTGGATGTTCCCTTTCTGGATGATATTCTGACGCTCTGGGATCCCACCGCTTTTGGCGCCCTGACCGTAGGAGGTTCCGGCAATGCATGTGGTAATGGCGCAGCAGTCGACATCACGCACTCGGGGCAAATCATTACCAGCGGCTACGCTTCCCACGGCATTTTCGCTCAGAGTATCGGCGGCGGTGGCGGAACCGCCCAGAATTATGCGCATGGCGGCAATGCCGCGGTTGGTTTGCTCGGTATCGTCAATCTGGGCGGCAGCGGGGGCGCATCCGGCGATGGCGGCTCCGTTTCTGTGATCTGCGATGGTTCGATCCATACATCAGGCAATATGGCGTTCGGTATATTTGCCCAGAGCATTGGCGGCGGCGGAGGCATGGCGGGTGATGTGGTACGTGGCCTCGGTGACCTTGATGTTGGCATCGGGTTGGGCTTTGGCGGAAACGGCACGAATGGCGGTGATGGCGGCGATGTAACGGTCGACAATTCAAGTGATATCACGACTCTTGGCGACGGTGCAATCGGGCTTTTTGCGCAAAGCGTCGGAGGCGGCGGCGGTCTCGGGGGAGGCGCTGGCAATCTCGGCCAATCAGCCGCACTTTCATTTGCAGGAAGCGTTGGAGGATTCGGTTCCGCAGGCGCCGTCAATGTGACCCAAAAAGGCGCCATCACTACAGCGGGCAAGGCAGCACATGGGATCTTGGTCCAATGCGCAGGTGGCGATTCAGGAGTCGCGGACTTTGGCGGACCAGTGATGATATCCGTTCTGGATAACATTCTTACTTACGGCGATTCGGCCAACGGTATTATGGTTCAGAGTGTCGGGAGTGAAGGCAACGGAAACATCAGTATCGATATCTTGTCAGGCATGATACAAGGCGGAGCCGAATTTGGCACGGGCATCCTGATGCTGGACGGGGCGGACAATCTGCTGTCGAACCATGGGACCATTACCACAATGAAGGGGGTGGACGGATTTGCAATTCGGGGCACCGGTGGCAATGAGACTGTGGATAATTTTGGAATCGTGACGGGTTCAGTGGACCTCGGTGACGGTGTGAATCTATTTAATAATCACGCCGGCAGTGTGTTTGAAGCCGGACAGATCCTGACTCTCGGTCCCAAAGGTGTTTTGACCAATGAGGGTGTCTTCTCACCCGGAGGCGCCCATGGTTTTATGACAACCACGCTTAACTGTGATTTTGTACAGACAGGCGCAGGAACCTATGAGGCGTCCGTCTGCGGTTCAAGGCAAGACAAGTTGATTATGACCGATGGCACTGCGGCGCTGAATGGCACGCTTAAAATTGTGGCAGAATGCGACGTGTACACCGATGGCACCACCTATGATATTCTCGAGGGTCCGGATGTTATTGGAAATTTCAACAATGTGATTCTGCCGAATACCGCTTTTCTGGATTTTGATTTGAACTATATCGGAAGCGGGGTGAGACTGTCGGTCGATGTGAAGGAGTTCAGTTCCACAGCGGATAATCCGGTCGAGCGCTCTATCGCATGCTGCATGGATTGCTGCAAGCCGGATGCAACAGGTGATATGGAGAATCTGATCGGGGCTTTGCAGCTCACGATGCCGGATCAGGTAGAGGAGGGATTTGCTTCCTTAAGCCCCGGCGCCTACGACAACCTGCTGCACGGCCGGCTTCAGAGCGCTTACTTCTGGCAAAACACTTTGACGCAGCGGATGGACGAAGTGCGTTTCTTATCATCCAGAGGAAACATGACATATGGAAGGAAAAACAGTATCTGGTTTGGCGGCGCCCAGCAGGGTGCTGACCAGGATAAAAGCGGCGGATACCTGGGGCATCAGTTCATGACTTCAGGATCAATAACCGGTTATGAACGCTCTCTGGGATCTTCGATTATCGGTTTGTGCATCGGTTCTCTGCACACGGATGTGGGGAGGCGTAACAATACGGCCAATGCCAGGGTTGACGGCATTGCGGGATCCGTTTACGCCGGACATGCATGGGGCCGCAGTTTCGTGCATGGGGCGCTCTGCTACGCGGATGAGCGTTTTGAAAACAGGCGGGATGTGCATGTGGGTCCGTTGGAACGTATCGCGCTTTCGGACTATCAGGGCTCAACGTGGTCGGTAGTCATGACCGGGGGCCGACGATTCAGCTCTGCCGCCTGGGGATTCGAGCCTTTCGTATCAATGCGTTACGCGAAATTGAGCGAGGAGGGGTTCACTGAAAAGGGTGCGGGAAGCGCCAACCTGACCGTGAAGTCGCGAACCACGGATTGGCTGATCTCTGATCTGGGATTTCGGCTGAGCAGGAACTTTTTAAAGAAACGTTCGGCGTTTGTTCCGGAGCTGCTCTTGAGCTGGTATCATGATTTCGCCATCGATGATTGTCCGATTATCGCCGCTTTCGAGGGCAGTCCCTCGACTACCTTCAAGATCAACGGTCAGGACATTCAGCGTGATGGAATTACCATGGGTACGGGAATCAGCTATATCTCGGCCAATGGCTGGAAAGCGGGCTTCCGGTATGTCCGCATGCAGCGAAGCGATTTTCAGGCGAACAGCCTTGTAATCAGCCTGGGATCGATGTTCTGAAATGCTTCAGACACAGGAAAACACAGGACCCCGTGTGCGCAACCGGGGTCCTTTTTTAAAATCCGATTTTTTTCTCCCGAATGCCATTATTCTTATGAATCGTCCCTGTTTTTTCCAATTGCATTTCAATATTATTTTTAGTAATCTTCAAAATCAATCATCATCGTCAGCTCCGACATTCATCATTTGCACTGCATCACAATATCGCGGAGGGAGAACCGCTTGAATGCCAGTTTAGAAATAAAAACTCAATCGCTCAATTTGCCTGACAATCCAATTTATGGATACGGAGGTTAGGAAGAAAATTTTATTAAGATGAAGGGCTTGTTAGAAATGGCTATTACTGGATACTTTTTTATTCCTATTATTAGGCATTGTTTCCAATAGTAGACATTTGTTCCTAATAATGGAGATGTTTTTTATTGATTCAGAGAAATCTAATAATAATGTTGGCCAGAATAATAGAAAGGGAAAATATGCTTTATAGAATTACAATAATGCTATTATTTATTATAACCTGTAGTTGTTCATTTTATGCACCACAATTAAAAGAAATTAATAAGCCAACAATGGTTGCTCAAGAGTACAGTCTTAATGAAATCAAAGAATATTTTCCTGAGTATCATACAAAGTTGCTTAAGCCACTAGCATTATATGAACAGTTTAAAAGCATTATTATTGATACATCGAAAGGTTTAGAGGACATTCTTATCAATATAAATACTACTCAAAAAACATTTTTTATTAATAGTGTTATTAATTCAAAATATGCACTTATCGGACTAGAATCAATTGACATAGATTCAGCCTATTTTGAAAATCTTGACTCAGTAAAAGTAATCCAACCATTAATCAAAATATTTAAATATCCAATTCCTATTATAGATTATACGACATATGAGTATGAGTCTATTGGTCCAATTGAAGATTATTTTATAATAAATTGTGATTATGCTGTCGGGTATAGTTCTCGTCATAGCTTAGAAATGCAGGTCTATAAAATAAAACTACACACAAAATATGAAAATTCAGAACTTCTTATAAACAGCATTGAATTAATTAATACTGACAGCCTAGGTATGACTGTACCATATATGTTAAGACCTATTATATGGTTTAAGCAGTAATTGGCTAACAAAAACATGAAGGCGGAACTATGCCATCTGCTTCTTTTGGGATTTGAAAGCATGTTGGAATCACTTATATTCTTAAAATCTTTCCATGCCAAAGTTCCGCTTAGAAAGCGTTAGCCGTAGACATAAAGGTATAATAGAATGAATAATAATAATGAAGACATTCTTTATATTTTTAAACTTCCAAGAATGGAAATATATTTTCCATTCTTGATAATTATCTTTTCATTTTCATCAATTTATTTAAATGCTATGGATA
>JAFGSU010000460.1 GCA_016934435.1 Candidatus Zhuqueibacterota bacterium
AGAGGAAAAACAGGGGGAAAGGGAAAGACAATCGTCTTCCATTAGCCCGATTGATTACGATCAATATTTCGGCGTAACCAATATCGGTCAGGAAACACTTGACCGGCATTTACACCGTCTGCGCAACGAATGGGAACGGGAATGCATCTGATTAACACCAATATTCTGATCTATTTTTATGATGGTTGCATGACGGTCGAACAGAAACATGGCGTCACGGCGCTGTTAGAAATGTCGTTTCATATCTCGGTGATTTCGAAAATGGATGATTTCAAAGGAATTGATATAGCGCTCCTGAACCCCTTTGTCCCGCTATCATAAACATGACCGCCATCACCGTTGACCACCTGACCAAAATCTATCACCTCTACGATTCGCCGACCGCGCGGCTGAAAGAGGCCCTGCACCCCTTGCGCAGAAAATACCATCACGATTTTTACGCGCTGAACGATATAAGTTTCAGCGTGGAACCGGGCGAAGTGCTGGGCATTATCGGCAAGAACGGCTGCGGCAAATCCACCCTGCTGAAAATCCTGGCCGGCGTGCTGACGCCCACCATCGGCGCCGTCACCGTCAATGGCAATGTGTCGGCGTTGCTGGAATTAGGCGGCGGCTTCAACCCGGAATTTACCGGCCTGGAAAATGTGTATTTCAGCAGCGCCATCATGGGCTATACGCGCGAGCAGGTGGAAAAAAACCTTGATAACATTTTAGCCTTTGCCGATATCGGCGATTTCATTCAGCAGCCAGTGAAAATCTATTCCAGCGGGATGTACGTGCGGTTGGCGTTTGCGGTGGCAATCAATGTCGACCCGGATGTGCTGATTGTGGATGAGGCGCTATCTGTCGGCGATATCGCGTTTCAGGCGAAATGTTATAAAAAATTCAATGAATTTCGCGACGCTGGTAAAACAATTCTTTTTGTCACGCATGGGCTGGATGCGGTACTGCGGTATTGTCATCGTGCCATCGTGTTGCACAATGGCGCGAAGGTCGCCGAAGGATCGCCGAAGGCTATGGTGGATGCGTATAAACGCATCTTAGTGAATTGTTATGGCTTTGATGATGCCGAACCAGTAAAATCGGCAGTTGTTGATACCCTGGAAAAAACAGATCAACCACAATGGAAGTCGTTGTTTACCTTGAACCCAAACATCTTGGAATATGGTAATGAAGCGGCGGAAATTATTGACTACGGAATTTTTGATGCGCATGGTTCCCCGATGACCACGATCATCAGTAATGATCTGTCTGTTGTCCGGATGCGCGTCCGCTTCCGGCAAACGATTCACGAGCCAATTTTTGCATTTGCGATTAAAGATTTGAAGGGTGCTGAATTAATAGGAACGAATACATTTTATGAGCAAATTGAGACCGGGACGTTCAACCCGGACGATGAAGTGAGTGTTACGTTTACCCAAACAATGCGTTTACAGGTTGGGGCCTATACCTTATCATTGGGATGCACAAAGCATGAAAGCGATGGTTTGACGGTGTTTCACCGCTTGTACGACCTCCTTTTGTTTGAAGTGATTTCCGCTAAAACGATTTTTGGGTTGTTTGACGTCAACTCAAGTATTGACATCCGGCGAATACAATGAGAGAGAGCAGGGTTGTGATGAAGAACATTCCATACAGTGAAGAGTTTTAAAAATGAATGACATGCCAGAACAAGATCAAGCAAAAAACCTGAATCTGGAATTTTATACAGGACAGGATGCCTATAGCGATGGTGCTATTGAAGAAGATCTCCTCCAGATTGTGCAAAATCACGTTAACGTGCATGAGGTGTTAACGAAAGACCATCGCTGGCCGATTTTATACCATCTCAGCCCGCAACGCCGTAATTTGTTAGAGTGGTACCCCTTTAAACCGACCGCCTCATTGTTGGAAATCGGCGCCGGCTGTGGCGCATTGACAGGGTTGTTTTGTGAAAAAGTCAAGCATGTCACGGCGATAGAGCTTTCCAAACGGCGCGCGACAATTATTCAGGAACGTTGTCACACCGAGAATCTTGAAATTGTGGTCGGCAATTTTCAAGACATGACCTTCAAAAAACGGTTTGATTATGTGACGCTGATCGGCGTGTTGGAATATACGAAACGTTTTTTTACGTCGCGCCAGCCCTATCACGATCTCTTTGCAAAAATTCAGACGTGGCTGAAACCCCAGGGCACGTTAGTGATCGCGCTTGAGAATAAATTGGGACTGAAATATTTTGCCGGAGCGCCGGAAGACCATACCGGCGCCATATTTAAGGGAATTGAGGGCTATCCAGGCGTAGATGGGATTGAAACCTTTGGCAAACATGAAATTACCGAATTATTACAGCAGCATCGGTTTACGAATCTCAAATTCTATTATCCCTATCCTGATTATAAATTGCCGATAGAGCTGTATAGTGATGAGTATTTACCCACGCCTGCCACGGTGCTGTTCGAAGCTCCCAACTATGATACCGACCGCTATCAACTGTTTCGTGAACAATTAGCCTTTGGTCAAATCATCAGAAATCGGCAATTTGACCTGTTTGCCAATTCCTATCTGATTTTTGCGAAACAGGGAGGTCCACAGCAATGATGGGTGACGTGCTTTATGCGAAATACAATCGGAGTCGCTTACCACGATTTCAGACCGAGACGCAGATTCTACAAACAAAGACCAGTAAATGTGTTGTCAAAAAAGCGCTGACCTCGGAAGCCGCTGCGCATATTGACGATATGTATCGCGGCCATGAACTGCTGCAAGAGAGCATCCTGGATTCCTCTGTTCGCCTGCCGGCGATCATTGAAAAAACCACAGATACGCTCACGGTCGAATATATTGAGGGCATCAGCTATGCCCAACTTGCCCACGATGCAATGCTTCAGAAAGATCGCGAAGAATTCCTCCGGTTAGCGGATGCCTATTACGAATTCCTGAATCATTCATTTAAAACTCTACATCAGCCTCTCATCACGCCGACATTCTCCCAATTCTTCAAAGATTTTGATCCGCAATTAGCTCAGAATGAACGTTATTTTTATAATTCTTTTTTCGATCTGACGTTTGATAATCTGTTTATCAAAGATCAAACCTCTTATCTCATTGATCTTGAATGGGTGTTTGATTGCTGCGTCCCGGTATCGTTTGTGTGTTTTCGGAATTTCTGGCATTTCTATTATAAATTCAATGCGTTTGGAATAGAACAATGGTTCCCTTTTTCAGAGCTTCTCCGCAGATGGCACATTTCTCTCGCTCAGATTAAGTATTATGTTGCTGTCGAGGAGCGTTTCCAGGCGTATGTTGCCGGCGAAAAATTCAATATCAGCGCCAACTATCTCAAGAGAAAAGAAACCTTTCAACACCTTATTGAACACGAAAGACAAACATATTCCGCCCAACTCTTCATTGATACGGGACTCGGTTTTAATGAAAGGCAATCCATCACCTTCCCTGTTTATGGGCAGGAACGCACGTTCGAATTCGATCTTTCGGCCTATCACGATATAAAAGCCTTGCGTTTCGATCCGCTCAATAACGCCACCGTCCTCCATCTCAATGGTATTCAACTTGTGACGACTGAAGGTGGTGCTATTTCTATTGAGACCTACCAGACAAATGCCTGTTTTCAGAGTAGCAACAATCTGATGTTTAGCACGTCAGACCCCATGATATTTTTCGATCTGCCTGTGAAACAGGCGCAAAAAGTCGTGATTGCCTTAGAATATGTTGCAACCGGTGCCGCCACCTATCCCTATCTTCTTTCACAAAAAGACTTACAGACTGCCGAGCAGATCGGAACATTCCAGCAAATGCTCCAGGAGAAAGATCTGCAACTGCAGCAGCAGGCGCAGGCGTTACAAGTGTGTGACCAGACGATTCAGCATCTTACCCCCCATTATGTTGTACAATTATTTATTGACACCGGGATGGGTTTTAACGAGCAACAATCGCTTACGCAAACGATCACTGGGGATGAACGTCTGGTGGAATTTGACCTTACGTCGTATGGGGGGGTTCAGCAACTTCGTTTTGATCCGCTTAATGACGTTACGGTGGTGCATCTCTATGATATACGAATCGTCACGCAGAAAGGAACCGAATATCCGATCACGGAATACCAGACCAATGCCTATTATCAGAGTGGACAAAGCTTTGTCTTTAATACCCCAGATCCAAACATCGTCTTCATTTCACCAGTGAAGCGGATTCAAAAAATCATTATTGGCTTACAATTTGCCCGACTCGGAGATGCCGCGTATCAATATATTATAGATATCGATAAGAGTTTAGTCCTCCAACGTGATCAGATGATTCAGCAGCATGCCCAGGCGTTGCAGGCTAAAGACACCCAATTGAACGAACAGGCGCAGGCCCTCCAATCGAAAGACGCCCAATTGACCCAACAGGCGCAGATATTAGACGCCCAAGATGCCCAATTGACCCAACAGGCGCAGATATTAGACGCCAAAGACGCCCAATTGACCCAACAGGCGCAGGCCTTACAGGTGAAAGATGCCGACCTTCGCCAGAAAATTAAACTGATTCAAAGCATGGAAAATACGTTGTCATGGAAAATGACAAAACCATTGCGAACGCTCAGAAATCTGAAACTCTTCAAACGTCGTTGGTCATATCACGATGCCTCATGGAAAGGCAAAGTACTTCGTTTTTGTGCGAGAACATTCTGGCCGAAACGTCTGATTCTGCAAAGTGGATTATTTGATCAGGAATATTATCTGAAGAATAATCCGGATGTTGCTCAGAACACAAAGAATCCGCTTCGTCATTTTATACGACATGGTGGTTTCGAAGGGTGCAAACCGTGCGCCGCATTCGATTCTGCCTATTATTTAGCCCAAAATCTTGATGTTGCAAAGGCTCGAATCAATCCGCTCATCCATTATCTACTATTGGGTAAGGACGAAAAACGCCCTCCGAGTCAAGAAGTTCAGATAATTCGTGAAAGTCACCTGTTTGATGAGGCATATTATCTGACCCAGAACCCCGATGTGGCCCAAAGTGAAATTGATCCACTTTGGCATTTCCTCTGGTATGGCGGCATTGAAGGTCGCCAGCCGCACCCCCTATTTGACTCGGCATATTATTTGGGAACGTATCCGGATGTGAAGCAATCAGGCATGAATCCACTGCTCCATTATCTTATTTATGGTGGCTATGAAGGACGTAAACCGAACCAGGAATTCAATTCGGTGTGGTATTTACAAACCTATACTGATGTGGCGCAATCAATGACGAATCCTTTGGTACATTATATTTGCCACGGACAACGTGAAGGACGTCAGATAGCTCCATTGCAAGCATATTCTCCTCTGCTTTCTCTCCCGTCCGTTCAGATAGATACTGCATCATATTCTGATGAAGGTGGGAATAAATGTGTGCCCCTTCAATTTAGAACGCGGTATGAAAAATGGGTTTATCGTAACAGATTAACCCACAAGATGGAATTGTTCTTACGAAATGAAATGCAGGGGTTTGCTTATACTCCAACATTTAGTCTGGTTATTCCTGTGTATAATCCCCCTGAGGCAATTTTAGTCAAAATGTTAGAATCAATCAGGTCTCAAATTTATGAGCATTGGGAATTATGCGTTGTGAATGACGGTTCGACTGCCCCTTATGTGGACAAGATATTAAGTGATTATGCCCAAAGGGATCACCGTTATAAATACAAAAATCTGTATCAGAATCAGGGGATTGTCGAAGCTTCAAATGAAGCGTTGCGCCTGACCTCAGGAGAATATATTGTCCTCATGGATCATGATGATACATTGGAGCAAGATGCTTTATTGCAAATCGCTAAATATTTACAAGATCATCAGGATGTAGATATTCTTTACACAGATAATGATAAAATTGATGTTCAGGATCGCTATCTTTCTCCACAATTCAAGCCAGATTGGTCGCCTGAGTTGATGTATTCCTATTGTTATATCGTTCACGTAAAAGTGTTTAGCAGGCGGATTGTTGATAAACTTGATGGCTTTCGAACAGGATTTGATGGTTCTCAAGATTATGACTTTTTTTTACGGGCTATAGAACACGCCAGAGAAATTGCTCACTTACCCTTAGTTTTATATCACTGGCGGGAACTTCCTGGTCAGCAATCTACCACTGATAACAGTATTGAAAATGGCAGAAAAGCCGTTGAAGATTCGCTTAAAAGACGGGGTATTGATTGGGTCGACGTGGTTCAGGCGGAGTTTGCCAAAAAGAGTCAAAATGGTATTTATCGGTTAGTCCCCAATCGCACGTTTCAGGAAAAGATTTCTATTATTATTAATGTCAAAAATAATTACGCCTTAGTCAAGGCATGTATTGAATCTGTTGAGCAGAAAACCACCTATCGGAATTATGAACTCATTATCACTGATGATGAAAGCGACGATCCCGAAACCATCGCGTACCTTGAAAAACTCAGTGAAAAATATACTGTCTTATGGCTGCAACGTGAGCCAGAACAGGGGTTTAATTTTTCGAAACTCAATAATATGGCCGTAAAATCGGCGTCTGGTGAGTATCTTATTTTTCTCAATGGGGACACCGAAGTCATCGGGAACAATTGGTTGGAAGAAATGCTGCTCTATTGCCGTATGCCTGAAATCGGAATTGTTGGAGCCAAGTTGATCTTTCCTGATAATACGATTCAGCATGCCGGCGTACTCAAAGGATTTTTTAATGGTTTGGCATGTCCGGCATTTAAGAATGCTCCTGCAAGTGAAAGAGGCTATATGGATTTTGCGGTTGTAGCAAGAAATTATTCAGCCGTAACAGCCGCCTGCCTGATGATCAAGAAGGCCATATTTACCGAGGTTGGTGGCTTTGACCAGATCAATCTGCCAATAGGATATAATGATGTTGATTTATGCCTAAAAGTGCTTCAACAAGGATACCGGATCGTTTATTCCCCGTATGCTCTCTTGCTTCATCACGAAGGTGGTTTCAGAGGAGCGGAACTAAGTGGATCGAACAATATCCATGACGAGATCTCTTTCAAGGAACGATGGAAGAATTATGAAGATCCCTATTATAATCGAAATCAATCATTTCAATATGCACAGATATTTCAAGAGGCGGTTAATCGCAATACCCGCTTGACCTTATTCGACTGCTCTCACAAGAAACTGAGAGTGCTTTCGGTCTCGCATAACCTGAATTTTGAAGGCGCTCCTCTCTCAAAACTGGCAATAGATCAATACTTACAGAGTCTCGAAAATGTTGAACTTCATGTATTATCCCTGGCAGATGGCCCTTTACGCAACATCTATCAGCAACTTAATATAAACATCGCGGTCTTACCTTTAAATTGGAATACCGGTCACCGTGGATACGAAGCTTTTCGGGATCTGTTGGGGAATGCGATCAAACAAGGCCGCTATGATCTGGTCTTTGCTAATACGCTTGAGACGTTCTGGGCTATTGATGCCGCCCACGGCGTTAATGTTCCGTCGCTCTGGAATATTCGCGAAAGTGTCGATTTTTATACTTATTTTGACAACTATCCAAGCCATCCAGCCATCCGAGAGATGGCGAAACAGACCTTTTTAAAGGCAAATCGAAATATTTTTGTATGTCAGGCGACTGCCAATCTGTTTACCAGCTATGATCATTATGGAACCAGCGAGGTTATTTATAATGGGCTTGATGTGAACGCATTCGAACCATTAAAAAAGATTGACAAAAATGCGCTGAAAGAGGAATTACATTTGCCATTAAACAAAAAGATTATTTCTATTATCGGGACGACCTGTCCCCGCAAAGGACAAGTGGATTTTGCTAAAGCTGCTGTGAATATTTTGCACGCTCGCGATGATGTCTGTTTCGTGATTGTGGGAACCAGGGAGACGGAGTATCTTTCTCAAATACAAGACGTTATCCAGGATGAGGACGAGATTTATCTGATTGCTGAAACCCCGGAAGCCGGGAAATATTTTCGGGTGTCTGACATCTTTGTCTGTGCCTCATATAATGAATCGTTCCCCAAAGTTATATTGGAAGCCATGGCGTTTGAGTTGCCGATTATAACGACCCCCGTCTTTGGAATTGCAGAACAAATTGTTGATGGAAAAACCGGGCTATTTTTTCCTGCAGGTGATATTCAAAGCTTGCAGAGTCATATCGAACAGTTGCTCAATGATCCTGTTTATGCAAAGCAATTAGGCGAGAATGCGTATTTAACGGTAAAATCGAAATTCTCAGAGCAGGAAATGATCAAAAAATATTATCAGCTCATGCAAGTTGCTGCCTTTGAAGATGTGAACACTCTCCAGGAAGGGGGGACTCCTGCAACTCAAACGTATGTCGATTTAGATGCTCATTTTCCGGAACGGACGCGTATTGCGCAACAATATCTCAAAGGACAGGGAATCGAGATTGGGGCATTGCACGCACCATTACACCTTCCCAATGGAGCGCAAGTACAATATGTTGATCGTATGTCTGTTGACGACTTACTGGCGCAGTACCCTGAATTAAAATCAGAAAAATTAGTCCCGGTGGATATTATTGATGACGGAGAAAAACTGAGCAGTCTTGGGGACGCAACCCAAGATTTCGTAATAGCCAACCATTTCCTGGAACACTGTCAAAATCCCCTTTTAGCGCTTGAGAACATGTTCAGAGTTTTAAAATCAGGCGGAATCTTATATCTGGGGATTCCTGATAAACGACATTCTTTTGATTGCGACCGGCAGGTGACATCGTATGAGCATCTCTTAAAAGATTATCGAGAAGGCCCCGAATGGTCCGAAAAAATGCACGTTGAGGACTGGGTACGACTGGTGAATAAGGTCGCCGATGATAATGAAGTTACGCAAAAAGTCCAGAGTCTTCTGCAAACGAACTATAGCATTCATTATCATGTGTGGACGCAAACCGAAATGATGGAACTGTTCTTAAACATCAAAAAGCGTCTCTGTTTTGAAATTGAAGTAGTCTCGCGCAATATTAATGAGGTGATTTTTGTGCTTAGAAAATCATGAATTTATAGAAAGGGAGTAAGTTCGATGGATTGCAACTCAAATCATAGCATTTTTTTACGGGCCAATGGGTCATTAGCATGCTGGTGTGATTATGGGAGTTTAAAGATATTGCAGCCCTTTGATTGGGATATTGATTATGGCAGAGATGTCTATTTGGGAAGCGTCTTTCAGTATATCAGGAGTAAGTTACGGGAAAATGAGATGCCATTTCCTGAGTTTTGCTCAAAATGCTTGGTGTTAGCGAATAATTTAGAATATAGTTCATATTATATTGATCGAAAAGAAATCGTACAAGTTATGGTCGAACCGTCCATTCTTTGTTCTTTGGAGTGCCCGGGATGTATGACGAAATCAGAACGAACAACAAGAATATCCCCCCCTTTTATATTAGAAATGGATAGGTTTGCAAAGATCATAGAAGATTTCAAGAATAATGGTATCATAGTTAACACATTTGATTTTGAAGGACA
>JAFGSU010000461.1 GCA_016934435.1 Candidatus Zhuqueibacterota bacterium
ATATCTCCCGCTTTATGACGTTGCAGCTCAAACCGCATCCAGGGACCGACCTGGCGCTGTTGAACTGTTTGATGCATGTAATCCTCGAGCGCGATTTGCATGATCCCGAAGTCAAGGGCCTCGCCCGCTTGCGCAGCGACGGCCTGGAGCGTTTTACGCCTGTGTACGGCGAATCCGTAACCGGCGTGCCGGCTGATGATATCATCCGCGCAGCGGACCTGTTCGCCACCGCTGCCAAAGCGGTTATCATATACGGCGCCGGCCTCACCCAGCAGGCCAATGCCACGGCCAATGTACAGGCCGTCTGGAACCTGGCGCTGCTCACCGGCAATCTCGGCCGCGAAGGCAGCGGCATCCTGCCCCTACATTACACCTGTAATATGCAGGGCACCATGGATACCGGTTTGATGACCGAATTCCTTCCCGGTCATAAATCCATTGCGGATGCGCCAGAGCGAGCACAAATAGAAAAACAGTGGCAATGTAAATTGCCTGCGACCAAAGGATTAACCCTGCAGCAGATGATCAACGAGTCGGGCAAGAAAATCCGCGCCATGTACATCGTCGGCGAAAATCTGCTCTGGAGCGCTCCGGACAGCGCTGCCGCCGCGACGGCTCTGGATAAATTGGACTTTTTGATGGTGCAGGATTTGTTCCTCACCGAAACCGCCAAGAAAGCCGATGTGGTGCTGCCGGCGTGCAGTTTCGCGGAAAAAGAGGGCACTTTTACCAGCATGGAACGAAGAGTCCAGGCACTGCAACGCGCCATTCCGCCTATCGCCGACAGCAAACCCGATTATGAAATATTTACCGCGCTGGCTAACGCCTTTGGCGCCGGATGGACGAACGTGAAGCCGCAGGCTGTTTTCGAGGAGATCGCCTCATTGACGCCCTGTTTTGGTGGATTTGAGTATAAGGATTTAACTGCGCCGGGCGGCACCATCTGGCCCTGTCATGAGGCAGCCGAAGAATGCGCCCTGTTCAAGAAAATCCTCGGCAATCGCCGCGGCGCCTTTGCCGATGTTACCACCGGCCGGCCCTTTGCCGAAGAGGTGGATGAGGAATATCCTTTCACCCTCATCACCGGACGGCCTGCTTTCCATCGCATGACCGGCACCATGATATCCCATTCTTTCACACTCGATAAAGAGGATCCCGTGGCCACCGTGCAAATTAATACCGATGATGCCAAAGAACTCAAAGTGCGCAGCGGCTGGGCTATAAAAGTCAAAACCCGCAGAGGAGAACTGAAACGCACCGTGGTGGTCACGCGCGCCGTTCCCCCTAAAGTGATCTATGTGCCCATTCATCACAAAGACGGACTTACGCAGTCGTTGGTTAACGCGGCGATTGAAACGGAATCAGGAATCCCGCAGATGAAAATGTGTGCAGCAAAATTGGAGATGTTGTAATGCCGACTGGAGCCAAGTTTGTTGTTGAGAAACAAGCCTTCTTAAAATCGTTAGAATCAATCGGTAAAAAAAATACCGTCATCGGCCCGGTTTTAATGGACGACGGTGAGGTAACCTTTGAGCCACTCAAATCCTTCAAAAAATTGACATTCGATTATGTCAACGATTTTGATCCACTCAAACGTTTTTTGACGCCGGCCAAAGAGAATCTGTTTACCTTCAATCTCGAAGGACGCAAACCGCGCCTCAAGGCTGCTGATGACGTGAAACCATTCATTTTGTTCGGCGTGCGCTCGTGCGATGTGCAGGGTTTTGCGCACATGGACGGATTTTTCAGCGGCGCCTATAGTGACGACTATTACTGGCGGCGGCGCAATAATATGACCATCATCAGCATGGCGTGCAACAAACCGTTACCCACCTGTTTCTGTATCTGCTGCAACGGCGGTCCCTGGCTGGAATCCGGCTTTGATCTGCAACTCACCGATTTCGGCGACCGTTTTCTCATCGACGTTGGCAGCAATAAAGGCAAAAAATTGCTCGACAGTTTAAAACTGAAATTGGTCAAAGCCAAGCCCGAGGACGAAGAAAATCGAAAAAAGCTGATGCAGGCCTGCGACGAACAGATGCAGCCGACCGCTTACCTGGCCAAAGCCTGTATCATGATAACCAACAATCGCGTGCGCGAAGAATTGTGGCAGGAGATGGGCGACGAGTGTTTCAGCTGTGGAGGCTGCACCCATGTGTGTCCCTGCTGCACCTGCTTCGATGTCCAGGATTGTATGATCGATGACAAAAACGGCGTTCGTTTTCGCTGCTGGGACTCGTGCCAGTATGCCGGATTTACCCACGAAGCTTCCGGGCATAATCCGCGCGTCAAGGCCAAGGAACGCGTCAAACGGCGTTTTTACCATAAATTAAGTTATGCGTATATAAAGCAGGACGGCCATCCCGGCTGCGTCGGCTGCGGGCGCTGTATCACCGTTTGCCAGGCTTTTAATTTACTGGATATCTCCGCCGTTGTAAAACGGCTGCGAAGAGATGGGGCAATCGAAGTTGAGACAGTAGAACAGAGAGAAGCCGCAAAATAAAGTATCAGGATGTTTCGCTTTATCAGTCAGCCATAACAATCTCGGTGTACTATGGAAAACTTGTATTTGCCGCAATTATCGATCATCGACAAAATCGTCGATGAAACCAGCGATACCAAAACTTTTACAATACATTTCGCCGACAGGGAATACAACAAAAAGTTCCGATTTAAATCGGGACAGTTTGTTGAGGCCTCCGTGTTCGGAGTGGGGGAAGCGCCCTTTGGATTCGCTTCCAATCCGAACCGGCACGGCAGTTTCGATATCACCGTTCGCGCCGTCGGCGCCGTGACCCGGGCCATGCACGATATGAAAAAAGGCGATGTCCTCGGCATTCGCGCACCGCTGGGCAATAGCTTCCCCCTGAAAGAAGTAAAGGGGCTGGATATCCTCATCGTCGCCGGCGGAATCGGCCTGCCACCGCTCAAATCGCTCATTGATCCCATTCTGGATGCGCGCAAAGATTTCGGCCGATTTATCATTTTGTACGGTGCCCGAACGCCAGCAGATCGCGTCTACAAGCCCATTCTGGAGCAGTGGAGCAAGCGGAAGGATATCACCTTATTACAAACCGTCGATAATCCCGATGACGGGTGGAGTGAACACGTCGGCGTCGTCACAACCCTGTTCGAAAAGATTAAATTGGACGTCAAGCGCACCGTGGCCTATACCTGCGGTCCGCCCATCATGATTCGATTCGTCATCCAGGATTTACTGGGTATGGGTTTTCCGGAGGATCGCATCATATCCACACTGGAAAGATACATGAAGTGCGGGGTCGGTAAATGCGGGCACTGCGCCATCGGCCATAAATATATCTGCGTGGACGGCCCGGTGTTTTCCTATCAACAGATAAAACGACTGCCGGAGAGATAGGTCGGGTCTTTTTGATTATAAAGGCGAATGACCGCGTGTGTTCAATAACAAAAAAGCAATTGATTATGATATAAAGTGACGCTTATGTCGCTTGAGCAGCAATTACGAGACATACTGGCAAATAGAAAAGTTGTTCTTTTAGGCGTGGGTAATCCGGACAGGGGAGATGATGGCCTGGGGCCGGCGCTGGTGAAAAAAATCGGTGCAATTGAGTACATAACGTGCATCAATTGTGAAAGGGTGCCGGAAAATTACACCGGCGTTGTTCGCGAGGCTCGTCCGGACGTCATCCTGTTCGTGGATGCCATCGATTTTACCGGCAAACCCGGAGAAGTGGTGTTGTTACAATCGGATGCGATGCAACAGGAACAGCGCTGCAACACCCATCATCCCGCTCTCTCGCTGGTGATGGATTATCTGACTGGTGAAACCGGAGCGCAGGTCTGGTTATTAGGCGTACAGCCGAAATCGACGACACACGGAGAACCCCTGACACCGGAAATAGATGAGGTTTTAAATCAATTGGCATTTATGTTGCATAAAATAGCCGACGAGGATAGAGTCTGATGCAAATTGTCCTATTCATGTTGTTGTTTCCCGTACTTGGCGCTGTGGCAGCAGGCTTGTCGCGACGCAAGTGGATCGATATTTTCGCCGTTGCCGCAGTGACCGGCATGCTGGCCTGTCTGATTTTGCTGTTGTTGCAGATTTCTCCCGGCGAAGCGGCGCGTTCCGTGCCCATCACTTTGAGCTGGCTGACGCAGACCGATATTGGCGGTCTGTTCGGTTATCAGCTCGATGCCTACAATATCCTGCTGCTCAGCATCGTTGTCGTCCTTGGTTTCCTGGTTGTTTTGTACGGCACGGCCTACATCGGCAAACGCAATAAAGAGCACCCCAGCGAACAAGGCAAAGCGCGCCACCATTTCTGGATGCTGATGTTCATCGTCTCGATGATCGGTATTGCCATATCGCCCAATTTGCTGCAGTTGTATATTTTTTGGGAACTGACCACGCTGACCTCCTATGCGTTGATTTCCCATTATCGCAATGGCGAATCGTTGCGAGCCGGTTTTAAAGCGCTTATCATGACGTTTTCCGGTGGTATCTTTTTTGCGATCGCCCTGATCATTATTTTCGTCCATACCAACAGTTTCGAGTTTTCCGCCATTGGGCTGCTATCGCCAAAATTACGTTTTTGGATCTTTTTATTCTTTCTCATAGCCGCCTGGGCCAAATCGGCGCAGGTGCCCTTTTACACCTGGTTGCCCGATGCCATGGCTGCGCCCACTACCGTGAGCATGTATCTGCACGCCGCCGCCATGGTGAAAGCCGGCGTCTATCTAATTGCCAGGCTGGCTCTGGCCAATGAGGCATTATCCCATACTTCAGGTCTGATTGTCGGAATAATGGCCGTGGTAACCATGCTGGTGGCTTTGTACCTGTTCTTCTATCAGGATGATTTGAAGCGGTTGTTGGCCTATTCCACCATTGCGCATCTGGCCTATGTCCTTTTCGGCGCCGCCCTGGGCATAATGGGTTCCAAGTTAGGATTGTTCGCCGGCATCATGCACATCATGAACCACAGTGTGGGTAAGGGGTTGCTTTTTCTGGTGGTGGGCGCCATAGCCTATACAACCGGCACGCGCAGTATCAAGGATTTGAGCGGTCTGGCGCGTTCGGCGCCCTTAATCGGCGCCGCCTTTATTGTCGGCATGCTGGCTATATTAGGTATTCCGCCTTTTTCCGGTTTCTGGAGCAAGTTTTATCTGCTGACGGCTACTGTGCAGCTGGGCGGTAAAATCGGTATTTTGATGCTGATTCCATTTGTTGCGGAGATCATCATCGCGTTTGCCTGGTTTCTGCATGTGGGCCACAAGGTCTTTTTTGGTCCGGTCTCGGCGGCGGCCAAGGATGCGAGCGATCCGCCCTGGCGCATGTCGTTTGCTCTGATTGTTTTGATGATTCTAACTCTGGTGGCGCCTTTTGTCGCCCTGCATCTTGCGCATATTTTGGGTATGTGAAATACGGATATGATTCAGTAATTGGGAGCATGAAATAATGAATCCGATTGACCTCTTCGGAATTTCAATTCTAATATATCTCATTGCTGCGGTATTAACCTGGCTCACCGGTGAGCAGCGCAAAATGGTCGGCTGGATTGCGCTGATTTGTACGATGCTGGCGGCAACGGGCATATTGACGCTGGTCGTTCAGGTCTTTAGCAATGGCCCTGCTACAGCGGATGCGCCGCTCTGGGTTATCCCCGGGATCGGCTCTGAGCTAATCCTGCATGTGGACACCCTCAGCGCCCTGTTCCTCGGCATTATCTCCATAATGAGCCTGCTGGTGGTGCTCTATGCATTGGGATTCATGCGTCTGCCCTATTACAGCGGCCAGAGCCTGCGCAATTTTTATCCCATCCTGATGCTGTTTTTCGCCGGGGTCATGTGCGTGGTTGCGGTGAATGACCTGTTCGTCTTTTTCATATTCTGGGAGGTCATGACACTCTCCTCCTATCTGCTGGTTGTATTTAAACGGGATGATCGGGCGCGCCTGCGGGCGGGTTTTAAATACTTTTTGATCACCCATATTGCTACGGCCCTGATGTTTATTGCCGCCATTATTTTATATACCCGCAGCGGATCATTCTCCTTCGCTGCGCTGGCACAGGCTATGGAAACATTGCGCCTGGCTAATCCAAACCTGCTGCATCTGGTGCTGGCCTTTTTCTTCATCGGATTTGCCACCAAGGCCGGTATCCTGCCCATGGGCGATTGGCTGCCGGACGCATACCCGGCGGCGCCGGCCCCGGCTTCCGCCGCCTTTGCCGGCAGCATGACCAAGCTGGGCATCTATGGCCTCGTACGCGTATTTTGTGATATTCTACCCATCTCAAACCATACGGAAATCTGGGGCGCCATCATCGCCATATTCGGTACCATCTCGATTTTTATCGGCACCATGACGGCGCTGGTTCAGGAAGACTCAAAACGTCTGCTTTCCTTTCACGTAATCGGCCAGATGGGCTACATGTTTCTCGGCATCGGCACCGGCGTTTACTTTTTGCCTTCGCACCCCGTACTGGGAATCATCGGCATCGGCGCCGGCGTTTTTCATCTTATCAATCACGTGAGCTATAAAAGCTGTCTCTTTTTCAACGCCGGCTCGGTTTTTTATAAAGTCGGCACCCGCGATATCAATAAGGTGGGCGGACTATCGCGCATCATGCCGCTGACGGCAGCTACCACGGTCATCGCTTCACTCTCCATCGCCGGCATACCGCCTTTTAGCGGTTTTTCCAGCAAATGGCTCATTTATCAGGCCACCATTAACGGCGGCATCACGTCGCCCATCTTCATCGCCTGTGGCATTGCCGCTATTTTTATATCAGCGGTCACCCTGGCTTCGTTCATCAAGTTTTTCAGCTCGCTTTTTTACGGCAAATATGCCGATAATAACAGCAGGGCGAAAAAAGGTGATGTCCCGCTCAGCATGATGATTCCGCAGGTGTTTTTAGCCATATTATGTATCCTGTTCGGTATTGTTCCGCTTTTCGCGGTAAAAATTGTCTATGTAGCTATTGCCAGTCTATTGCCACAGGGATTTGTGCCGGGCATTGCGCAGATTTACGGCACCAGCAGCATCGGAGGCCTGTCCCTCGACCTGGGGCAGGGAGTAGTTGCCGGCTGGAATCCGGTAATCATTGTCGGCGTCGGCCTGGTGTGCGCTTTGATCGGATATTTGCTCTATCGTTCCGCTTCGGCGCCGCAGCGCGTTAATGAG
>JAFGSU010000462.1 GCA_016934435.1 Candidatus Zhuqueibacterota bacterium
CAGCTCGCCGTCGACAATATGCAAATCGGTGCGGCAGACGCCGCAGGCATGGACGCGCAGCAGCACCTGCTGCGCCGTCGGCTGCGGCAGCGGCAGATTTTGCAGAGCCAATCGTTCACCGGGCGCGTTAAAAACCATGGCGCACATGGTTTTGGGCAAAGTCATGAATAACTCCTCATTGTTTATTTAAAAATTAAGCACCGCCTGAGCTCTGGGGAAAGCATTCGCTGTGACCGGTTTGAAAACGCCATCACCTGCCCAAAGCGATGCAACGCTAAAAAAGAGCGGTATCGGGAATAGGACAAATCTATTGAAGGTTACTTCTACGGTTGTCTCCACTTGAATCTTGAATAATGTAATGAAATTTGTTTTTTTACGCAAAGAAATATCGCAAATTTTATTTCATTCCTGTAATCGCTCCCAATCGCTGAATCGAGCCGATACCGTGTTCCCTGCAGCCGTAATGTAAAAACCCTTTACCAGGAGGAGATGCCCCGGCGTTCCAAAATATCGGGATAACGCGTCCCTGAAGGGTCAGGGTTTTAGCCTGTGGACGCAGATACGGTGTGTTATCACAGAGCCGACGTTTTGCGTTGTCCTTTTTGTATTTATTTTGTATTTTACATATCATTTTTCGGATGAACCTAACTTTTGCAGGGCCTTCTGTGAACGTTAATAGACTTGAAAACGACCTTTATAAAAACATGCAGGCATTTATCCGGCAGCACGACCTGCTGCGGCCGGGCGACAGGGTGCTGGTGGCTTTTTCAGGCGGCGTCGATTCGGTGGTGTTGTTGCACCTATTGAATAGAATGGCAGCGGAATGGCGGCTAGAGCTGCAGGCGGGCCATGTGAATCACCAATTGCGCGGCGAGGAATCGGATGAGGATGAACGCTTTGTGCGCCGGATTTGCCGGCAATGGCAAATGATACTGCATGTGAAGAGGATAGACGTTCTGAAATACGGCCGGGAGCATAAAATGGGGGTAGAGGCAGCAGCGCGCGAACTGCGCTACAGCGTTCTTGAAGACTGGGCCGGCCGTCATACCTGTCGGCGAATAGCCCTGGGGCACACGGCGAGCGATCAGGTCGAAACGGTGTTGATGCATTTTTTGCGCGGCGCCGGCATATCCGGCCTGCGCGGTATGCCCATCCAGCGGGGCTGCATCATCCGGCCGCTCCTGCATATCGATCGCGACCAGATCGAGGCGTATGCGCGTGAGCATCAACTTGCGTGGCGGCACGACAGCTCCAACGACAGCGATGAATTCCAGCGCAATCGCATTCGTCATCAACTGATTCCGTTGCTGCGGCGCGACTATAATCCGCGGATCGAATCCAATGCCCTGCAACTGGCCGGCGCCATGCAGGAGGCGCACAGCTACCTAAAACATCAAGCCGAACAGGCGCTGCAAACCTGTCTGTTACAACAGGATAGGGAAAAAATTATTGTTGAAATTAACGGCTTTTTGTCGTATTTTAATATTCTACAGAAATATATGATGCGTCTGATTATTCGCCGCTTGCAAGGTGATGAACGGATGCTCGATGGCGATAGATGGGCGGCGGTTTCTCAGTTTAATCATGCCGATCGGCCGAAATCACCCCTGCGATGGCGCAACGGCTGGCAAGTCTGGCGCTGGCAAAATCAGCTGGTGATCGTAAATCGAAAAAAACGGCGGCTGTTTGTCCGGATCGATCGTGTTCCAGGCCGCTATAAAATCGGCGACCAATACTATTTAGAAATAAAAAAATCGCGCACCGCGTTTAAGAATATAGTGAAGAATAAGGATCAAGCGACAGCATGGGTGGATGCCGATCGCGTCCGGCTGCCCATGATCCTGCGCAGCTCGAAACCGGACGATCGCTTTCGGCCGCTGGGATTCGAGCATGAGAAAAAGGTCGATGCATACCTGAAGGACGCACGGGTGGCTAACTATGAGCGGATGGATATACCCGTTTTGCTGAGCAACGATACAATTGTCTGGGTATGCGGTCAGCGGTTGGATGACCGATTCAGAGTGACGCAAAAAACAAAATCTATCTATCAATTGAAATTGATTCAAAATGCCAGCGCAAAAATCTGAATTTGAAAAAGCCGTCTATGAAGGCGGTTTTCGAGTGTTGCTGACCAAAGAATTAATCGCCATGCGTATCGATGAGCTGGGGCAACAGATCACCCGGGATTATCGCGGACTTGAGCCGATCATCATCGGGGTGCTCAATGGCGCGTTCATTTTTATGGCGGATCTGATCCGGCGTATCGAGATCGACGTAGAAGTGGACTTTATCAAGATTTCCAGCTATGGCGACGCCAAAATGACATCCGGGCAGGTGGTGATGTTAAAGGATATTAATGCGGAGATTGCCGGACGACACGTTTTACTGGTGGAGGATATCGTCGATACCGGGCTTTCGATAGAATTTTTACGCCGAAAATTTACCGCTCTGAATCCGGCATCGTTAAAGTATGTAACCTTTTTATTCAAGCCCGACAGCGTGAAATCGGATATTCGGATCGATTATGTCGGGTTCGAAATTCCCAGTGAATTTGTTGTCGGCTATGGTCTGGATCACAAGCAGATTTTACGCAACCTGCCGGCGGTTTATATCATGGATTAAGACGGTGGTGGCCCAAAAAGTATCGGATTGTTATCATTGCAAAAAATTTACTTTTTGAACAACCTCACCGGCGTGGCGGTGTAAATGCTGGCCTGCCATGGATTTGTATTTATTTAACTTATTTTATAAAGGATCAGTTTGTTGATAAAAGATCATACATATCGTACCATGCGCTCGAATCCGGGTGATTCGAATCGCCCGATGTTCAAAAAATCGCAAAAGCAAACGCCAAAACCGCCCGGTCGACGACCGAATCAATCGGATAATAAGCGGCCTCCGGAAGGGCCGCAATGGGGTAAGGTGACGCGGCCGTTAATCCTCTGGATCGCGGTCATAACTATTGCATTATTCCTGTCGCAGCAATTTTCCTCTTCTCGCGCCAAGCAGGAGGAGATCGATTGGGATCAGTTTATGCAATTGCTGGAGGGTAAAAAGATCGAATCAGCCGTAGTGCAGGAGGATGTGCTGCATGGCAAGCTGATACAGGACGGCAGTGTGCAGGGCAGAGAGGAATTTCGCGTCGTTTTGCCCCCCAGGGTTGGCGCCGATACGTTCG
>JAFGSU010000463.1 GCA_016934435.1 Candidatus Zhuqueibacterota bacterium
AAAATAAGCTCCACGCCCCTGTTCGACCCCGCACTATGGCACAAATCGCTGAACGTGGACAGCCTGATCAGGGCGCAAAATTTCACGACCCTGGCGCTGATCGATTCGCTGCAGCGGCAAACCGATCCGGCTTTTGCGGAATGGGACAGCACGCTCGCTTCCTTTCAGCAGGAAAAGGAACGACTGGAAGCGCTCAAGACCGAGCTGCTGGCCATCAGACCCGCACAATTGAAAACGGTTGAAGAGATCACCTCCGCCCTCACCGTGGTGGATGACACCCGCAAGACCGTGGGGCAACTGTCGTCGTCGTTCAATACCCGTTATTCGGCCATCAGCGATAAAGTAAAAACCCTTACGGCCTCGGTGTCGACCATCGATGAGGCTGTGGCGGGTGACGTCAAGCAGGTCCTTTCGCAGGCGCGGCTGCCGGATATCGATGCCATGGGACTGGCGGAACAGTTTGTCGGCAGGAAAATTTTAACCGATTTGCAAAAAGCAGCAAGATGGATCGATGCAGGACGATCCCTGGCCCGGCGATATACGCCGAAACCGGACTATGAAAAACCGCCACGCCTGCAGGGACAGGATATTCATTTCCCGGCAGAGCGGGGGTATCCGAAACTGTGGATCAAAGAGATCATAATATCCGGGGGAACCGACCGGGCGCAGAATTCGGAATATATCTATCTGAGCGGCATGGTGAAGAATATCTCCTCAGACCAAGGCGCGGCGGGGGAACCTCTAACAATTGATTTATCAGGGAACAGGGGGGATGGCATTTCATTGTCTTTCTCCGGCTTGATGGATCGGCGTTCGGAAACGCCGGTCGACGAATACAGGGCGAATCTGAGCGGCTTCCGGCTCGATTCATTCAGTCTCGGCAAAACAGATTTTCTGCCCACCACCGTTGCGGATACCAGGTTGGCAGCGGATGTGTCGGCGGCGGTCGCAGGTCAGACCGTCGATATTCGCGGTGATTTGCATTTACGCTCGATGAAGCTGAATTTTGCGGTGGAGCCGAGAAACATCGGCGAGCGGATCGCCCGCGACGTCCTCAGCGACGTCAGCGGTCTCGATGCCGGATTCCGGGTCTGGCGCAAGGAGGGTGGACTGGATGCGTCGTTCACCACCGATCTGGATGACCAGTTCGCCGCCGGCATCAAGCGGGTGGTCGGCGCGGAACTCGCCGCGTTGCAGAACCAGATTCGCAAGCGGGTGGAAGATGAAATTGCCGGAAAGCGCAGAACGTTTGAGCGGGCATTTTCAGCTGAAAAAACCAAAGTTCAGGGTAGACTCGAAGAGTACAAAGCCCTCATCGAAGAGAACAAGCGCATGATCGAGGAGAAGAAAAAAGAGCTTGAAGCGAGGCTGGAAGAAATCAAAAAGGGTGCGGTGGACAGGGTTTTAAAGGACGTGTTCAAGCGGAATTGAATGGCTCGAGCAAAAGCCTCGCGGATTGTGGTCGCGCGAGTGGTGGGATAAAGCGTCGGAGTGTGTGGGTGTGAAATTAAAGAAATTTAACGCAAGGGCGCAGGGACGCAAAGAAAAAAGCGGAGCTATTGTGGCCATGGCTATCCCAAGCGTGGATAGAGTTCTTGAAAACAGCCAAACCCCGGATGTTATCGTGTTTTTTGCGGCAACTCTTTGCCTCTCAGGCCAATAAAATCAAATACATATTAAATACCCGGAATCGCAAAGAGCGCGACTCCGGGGTTGATTCTACGTTTTCACATCCTCTTTAAATCTTGGGATCGAAAAAAAATAATATAGCAAATTTCGGTTAGAAGGATGTTTTAGTTTAATCTTCATATAATGCGATATCTTTAATTGAAAGGTAAGAAAATGGGTGGGAAAAAATCATTTATATTTTTTAGTTACTCGCGTCAAGACAGTGAATTTGCTCTCAAATTAGCAAAGGACTTGTGATCAGCCGGTGCTAATATCTGGATAGATCAACTGGACATACTAACTGGTGCACGATGGGATCTCGCAATTGAGCGAGCCCTTGAAGAATGTGAATTATTTCTGGTAATTATCACCCCTAATTCTGTCAAATCGAATAATGTGATGGATGAGGTTAGTTACGCCTTGGATGAGAAAAAGCAGATAATATCAGTATTTTTTCGGCAAACCAGAATCCCCTTCTGTTTAAGGCGATTTCAATACATAGATAGTGTAAATGATTATAACAAAGGCATAACAAAATTAAAAGAAATATTAGGGGTAATCGATTCTGAATAGACATTACATACGAATGATCTTGATGAAAATCCAAAATCCAAATCATCAGAAAAAGAACCAATCAAATTGAATCAGATGTATTGACTCAATCTGGCAGATATGATAATATTGGATCTAATGGAACAGTAAAATCAACAATTCATAATTCTAATCTCTATAACCTCTGTAGCTTGAGAATATTTGTACGACCATTGAATCGCCCCTGAGCGTAAGAATAAAAAGCGGTTTAGTAAGAATGCCTGCTCACTATTGACGAATTAATGCAATTTCTATCAAGTTATGCAAATGAAAATTAATATATTTTTAAAATCACTTTTCAACCCATCCAAAATGGCATCGTAAAGACAATAAAAACCTGCCATTCTGGCGGTTATATCCCCTTTATTCGCTTTTTCTTACCTTCGTCGATTTTTCTTCGACCCTTCGCCCATCATATATTAACTGAAAGTCTGCCAGTCTGTCATACATGCCCTTTTGTTCACATTTCTTTATGTTCGGCATAGATTCGGCGTAGCTTCGGCCAGGCTATACCAAAATAAAGTCTGCTATTTTTGCATACTTTAAATGTTGAATAAATAAACGCCCCGGCTTTTCAGGAAATAGATTAAGGGTAGCTTTACCCGTACTATCTACTATAATTTATACTGTAATTCCTGCTCCATTTCACCAGGGATGATATAGTGGTGATTGCTTCTTTCTAACGCAGTTTTGATGATAAAGGATAAATCTGTTCCTCCGCTCGCAATGACATTCTTTTTTCTGTCATTTCCGAAATCATAGCATCTTTACCACGCACATCTCACAACGGATCAACCCCGCGCGACGGTGGCCGGTATTATTGCATTACTATCTCTTGCCGTCTACCCCTGTCGGTATATTTTATCACGACAAGGTTTTTTCCCTCATCATACCTGTACGTATCATTGCCAGGGATTAATTTTGTCCCGTCAAGCGTCACGCCGGAAGGCTCGGTTTCGATCCCGTGCCAGTGGACGGTCAGGGTTCTGTCCTCGATTTCATAGCCGTCGTGGGTGTGACTTTTGCTCAACACCCACCTGCCCGTGTCTCCGGATAATTCAAATAGCGTCGTGCGATAGTTCCCCTGCAGGTAGGCCATGCTCGCGCCGTCATCTTCATATAACATAAACGTACCCTGACCGGGAAAAACATCGACGGTCAGATCCGCGCCCGGTTTCTCACCGACATACTGCATCGCCTCCCGGCCGACTAAAATGCCGCCCTGTCTGAGAAACAACGGCAACCGATTCAGCGGCGCTTCCACTAAAACCGTCTGAGCTCCCTGATAAATTTTATCGTCGTTTAAATCCAACCATTTCCCCGCCGGCAAATAGACCTTTTTTAGATATTGCCCGATCCGCGTGACCGGGGCGGCCAATACTTTTTCGCCCACAAAAAACTGATGCTGAAACTCATGATAAAAAGTCGCTTCATCCTCCTGATCATGATAGAACAGCGGACGGATCACAGGCGCGCCGGTTTGATGGCTCTGCCATACAAGCGAATAGAGATAGGGCAGCAAGCGGTAGCGCCACTCAATGGTGCGGCGATTGAGCTCCTCGATATATTCGCCGAACGACCAGGGCTCCTGATCGCTGGTGCCGTGTTGAGAATGGGTGCGGAAGAACGGCGACAGGGCGCCTACCTGCATCCAGCGGGCGAACAGTTCCGGCGTCGGCGTGCCGATAAAACCGCCGACATCGGTGCCGGTGAAGGAGACGCCGGAAAGTCCCAGCCCCTGCAGCAGCCGGATGCCTAATTCCAGATGATCCTCGCTGGCCACGTTGTCGCCGGTCCAGACGGCGCTGTAGCGCTGGATGCCGGCAGAGCCGGCGCGGGTGATGATGAACGGCCGCTCATCATGCCGCAGCTGTTGTACGCCCTCGCGGGTGCTGCGCGACATCAACAGGCCGTACAGATTATGCATTTTTTTGTGGCTGGAATTCAATCCGTCGTCATCCCAGATGGTCTCCAGAGGAAAAGCCTGACCCCAGCAGGCCGGTTCATTCATATCGCACCAGAAGCCATCGATGCCGTCGTCTAACAGGCCGTTAAAAAGGCTCCCCCACCACCCCCTGGTCTGCGACCGGCTGAAATCGGGAAAGTAGGAATCCCCGGGCCAGACCTGTCCGATATAAACCTCACCGTCGGGATATTTAACAAAATGGCCGCCAGCTAATCCCTGTTGCGCGACCCAATAGGCGTCATCTTTTTTCACACCCGGATCAATGATCACCACCACCTTAAATCCCATGTCCTGTAAAGTCTGCAGCATACCCTTTGGGTCCGGAAAACGGTCTTTGTCCCAGGTGAATACGCGATAGCTGTCCATATAATGGATATCCAGATGGATGACATCGGCTGGTATTTTCTTATTGCGAAAAGTCTGCGCCAGGGTAAGCACCTCACTGTCGGGATAATAACTCCATCGGCACTGTTGATAGCCGAGCGCCCATTCAGGCGGCATGGGCATATGACCGGTGAGGTCGCTGTAGGTCTCGACCACGCGGCTGATCTGCGGCCCGTATATAAAGTAATAATCCAGCACCCCGCCGTCGGCGGCAAATGAATAATAGCGCAGATTGCCCGCACCCATATTGAAAACCGAGCGATAGCTGTTGTTGAAATAGATGCCGTATGCCTGTCCGTCGCGCAGGCCGATGAAAAAGGGTATGGACTGGTAGATGGGATCCGATTCGTTGCCGTAGCCGGGCACATCGCTGTTCCACATGGTATATTGCCGGCCGCGCTTATTGACGTCGCCGGTCTTTTCGCCCAGGCCGAAAAACTTTTCGTCCGCTGTTATCGCCTTCCAGCAGCGCACTTCATTGCCGTCCCATCCCATGCCCATGCCGGGGTCATCCTGATTGATCAAGCGTCTCGATTTATCCAGTACCGACAGACGGCATGGATTCTTTTGTATGCGCAACTCGATGCGATCGGTTATTGCCCTGATGCAAGTTCTTTCTTCTTTAATGGTAAGCGAGACCGGGGGCCATTTCCTGTCGATGACGGCATAGTGCAGCGGCGCTTCTTCACCGTTGGCGTGTTTCAGGGTGACGCGAAACATGTCGGCCTGCAGGAATTCAATTTCGATCCCATGGCCGTCTTGGCAGGTTATGTGTAATCCCTGAAGGATTTGCCGATATTGCTGCACATCTCCTATAAATTGATAATTGGCCGTTAGCGGCATGGTTGAAAACAGCAGTGAAAGGAAGAGGAAATTCAAACGGCGCATATTAGACCTCCTGACTATAACGGTGCAACAGGATTTGCAACGTTGAGAATGCCGGATGAAACCATGCTGCCGCCGCAAATATCCATGGCGCGCGCTGCGAAAATATCCATATTTTGCCGCAAGCTGTGTGCGTCATAGTATTCCGGCGCAAAAATCATCAACAGAGCCCGCCGCGTCCCTGTTCCGACGGCGGTGCGTAGCGAATCGGTTATGGGAGAGCCAAAAGGACCGGTTTCGTCGGCGATGACATAGCGGTCGGCGAGATGCACTTCCTGCCCGTTTATCCCGGCGTACGACTCTCCGGTTCGACCGATGCGAACGTGGATGTCGCCGATGATTTTTTCTGCATCGTAGACGCAGATGGGCAGAAGGAAATCCAGCGAACACCAGTTGCCGACATCGACGAGGGAATTGACGGTGTATAAATCTTTACCCTTGAGAGCGCGATGCAGCAGCGCTTCGGAGGAGGGCCGGCGCTTGGTCGGATCGATGCCGATGGCGTGAAAGAATGCTCGTCCCCACGACACACCAGGCACCTCGCTTATGGCATAATCCCGATGTTTAAGCCGGTACTGTTCGGCGCAATGTTGCAGTCTGTCAAAGGCGGTCGAAGTTTTGTCCACCTGGATTTCCTGCAACTGAATCCAGGCTAACTGGATGGGAATATGGTGATCAAGGCATAACATATTTTTGATAGAGCACTGTTTCGCTGGCAAAACCGGTCAATCGCAATGCTGCACGGAACAGCATGAAGAGCTGCTGCAGGATGAAAATCAGCGCAATGGTGAGCGCTATGCTGCCGTTGAGCAAATCCGCGATAAAATAGTAGATGAAAAAACCCACCGTGCCGGTCAGCGCAAAGATCAATGATAAAAGTACCACCCGGCCGAAATGGTCACGTATAAACACCAGCGCCCGCCAGAGCGCTTTTCGCGTGGCGCGTTCCTCGCTGCTGATGATCTGAATGCGGCCATAATCGAATACCATGAGATAGAAGAAAACGCCGATTACATAGAGAATCAAGCGAATGAAACCGGAATAATAAGTAATATATTCATACGGGTCTTTTCCGAATATAAGCCGTTGCAGCAGGGTGATAATCTGGGGCAGGAGCAGTAAAATGAGCAAGACTAAAAGCGACCATAAAAACAGACGCAGGAAGCGGCCGAAGTACCTGCCAGCGGATCCCCAGAAGAGCGCCGCATCGTACTGCCTGCCGGAGGCGAACAGTTTCAGCGCGCCGCCGGACAGGTAGAGGGTGAGCAGCCAGTACAGGATGGCCGCCAGCAGACCGAATAGCAGAATGGGACCGATGGTCTCGCCGCTATATTGGAGGAACTCGATGAGCAAGTCTGCATCCATGCCGTATCGCAGCCGGTCGGCCATCTGACTGTGGCCGGCGAATCGGTTCAGGGCCGCGCGCAGCGGCAGAATGATCAGTGCGGCGGTGATGAGGTTGGCGAAATAAAAGAACAGGATTAACCTTTTATGCGCCCACATGCGGGCGAGACCTTGTTTGATTATTGATAACATGTTAAGGTGTCCTTTGTTTGAATGCAAGATTCAGGAGCGGATGATTTGCTATCAACCAATGATACGCGCAATGATGGCGATAAAAAGCTCCGGCAAGTCGAGACTGAACTGAACAGCAAACAGGCCGCGCGACATCCATTTATTGATGCCCGTCGATTGTGTTTTGCGCGTGCGGCTGTTATTCACCAGATTGACATCCATGGGAATTTTATTGTCCGGATCGACGGTGGCGAACTCAATTTCAGCTTTACGCACATAGGTAAATTTTACCCATTCGTCGCGGCCGTCCCAGCATTCGCGCACCGTGTCGCCGTTGGTGAAAACAACCTGCAGCTCGACTGGAAAAATAAAAGAACCCAGCCGTTCCACTCTCACAGAGCTTTTGTAGGTTTTGGCGCTGTCATCCAGGCTTTTTTGGGTCGAGTCGCCCACTGATGCGATCGTCGTGTCGGAAAGCGCGGAATCGCTTACGGTAGAATAGGCGTAATCAAAGCCTGTCTTTTTGTCGATGGATCTGGAGGAGATTTGCGTGACACTGTAATCGAGCACCGCTGCGCTGTACAGGACCTGGTCGAAAAACCAGTCGAGATTCCGGCCGGAGACCTGATTGGCTACATCGATGAAATCCTGGGTGTGAGGATGTTTAAAGCGCCATTGCCCCAAAAAAGTGCGCATGATTTTCAGCATGGTCTCTCTGCCCAGATAGTTCTGCAAGGTGGTCAATGCCAGTCCAGATTTGTAGTAGCTGAGTACACCATAACTGCCACCGGAATAAAAGTCCTGGGCGTTGCGAACGATGGGGTCGCGGTCGGGCAGGCTGATATATCCCATTCGATTGAACTGCAAGTCGCTGATTTTCAATCCTAACAGATCGATGATATTGCCGGTCGGTCCATACAGGTCGTTGAATATCTGTATTTCGCTGTAGGTATTGATGCCCTCATCGAGCCAGGCTTCTTCATATTCATTGTTGGCGGTGAGGTGGTACCAGTAGTTGTGGCCGAACTCATGCAGGATGACCATTTCGGGCAGGCGCAATTTTTCAGGGATACCGTAGGCCGTGGCTGCGGTGATGAGCGTGGGATATTCCATCCCGCCGCTCTGATCGGCGCCGCGCCGTGGATCGATGACGGTCAGATTGGCAAAGGGATAGTCGCCATAGGTGTCCTGAAAGTATGCCACCGCTAACTTTGCGGCCGTCATATACCGTTCGGACTGGTTGACGTGGTCTTTTTGCATCAGGACGCGAATCTGTACATCCTGGGACTGATCGATAAACTCGACGAAATCGGGACTGGTGGACCAGGCGAAATCGTGTACATCCTCGGCGTGGTAAAAATGAGTGACCGTACCATCGGAATTGTTTTGTCGTGATACTTCAATTCCCGTGGCGCCGACGATGTTCTTCTCCGGCACGGTTATGCGCACATTATAGACGCCGTAATCGGCGTAAAATTCACCGCGATAGTGATATTGGTGACAATTCCACTTGCCATGTTCGTAAACGCCGATTTTGGGAAACCACTGCGCGACCATGGCATATTCTGCTTTTGCGCCGTTTCTGCTGATCGGCGGTTCCGGTAACTTGGCTTTGAAATTGATGTGCAGGACAATGCTACCGCCCGGTGCAATGGGCTCTGGTAATGGCACGCGGAGTACTGTCTTATCTTCAGGGTTATCATCATCCGGCTGGATGAAATGCATGTGGGGTGCGAGGTCTTCACCCTCGGCTGTCGTGATACTCGTTACGTCGATGTAACCCCAGTTTTTCTGTTTATACTTTTTATCGCTCCAACGGCGGTTCGAGTCGAGCACAAAGCTGGATCGGTTGTTGCGAAAGGCGTTGAGGTAGAGGTGGAATTGCAGTTCGTTGATGTAATCGGAAGAGGTGTTGTGCCATGTCAATGTTTCGGCCCCGACAAGAGTATGTTTTTCGGAATTCAGGCGTACATCGATGTCATAGTTGGCGATTCGGGGGCTGAGGGGTGTGGGAAACAACATGTGTTGGGCATTGGATGATAAGCAAAGCAAACAGACCAATAGGTATCCATGGTGCACAACAGATTTGTGAACCATTTTTTTCCTCCTGTTTAATGAAAACAATGCATCGTTTTTCTTGATTTTTTGACTATACGACGGGCGCCCTCAAGCACTCGGGTGCGGTATTTCCATTTTTATCAAGCGATTGTTTTGATCAAGATATTTTTACCACTACCATGGTCATATCGTCGTGCTGCGGTACGTCGCCAACAAATTCCTTGATGGCATTTTGCACGGCTGTGATGATTTCTTGGGCTGGCAAATGTTTGGAAGTGTTGACGACGTCCAGTAATTTTGTTTCAGTGAATTCCTGTTGATTTTTGTTCATGGCTTCGGTGAATCCATCGGTGTAGAGTACCAGCAAGTCACCTGATTGCAATTGAGTTACTTCTTCTTTTATGATCTGATCGAACAGCGCGCCTTTTTCCAATCCCAGCGCCAATCCGGCGGATTCGAGCATGGCGAATCGATTTCCCATACGACTGAAATAGATGGCGGGATTGTGTCCGGCTCGCGCGTACACCATGCGGCCCTGTTCAAGGTCGATGACCGCATAGAACATGCTGACGAAAGAATCCCGCTCGATGGTGCGGTAGAGCAGGCTGTTCACTTTTGTCAGAACCACTTTAGGTGAGACGTTGGCTTCAGCATGGGATTGGAACACACCTTTGGTCAGCGTCATATAGATGGCGGCAGGGACGCCTTTGCCGGAAACATCGCCGATGGTGATGCCCAATTTGTGTTCATCCAGTTGGATGAAATCAAAGTAATCGCCGCCGACTTCCTGAGCGGGAATACACAGGCCGGCGACATCACATCCCGGTATCATTGGGCTGGTTTTGGGCAATAGCTTTATCTGCACCTGACGGGCGATTTCCAACTCTCGCGCCATCCTGACGCGTTCGCTGATGCGGCGGATATGGGCCGGCATGGTTTCGGGTCGATAGATAAATTTTTGCTTATAAATATAGCCGAGCGCAATGACGATAAAAGGGAAGAATAGAAATGCCAGTGCAACATAACCGGTGGTGATCAGATTTGGCGCACTATTGCTGATGATGGGGACAACCGTCAGAACACCGATGAGGGTGAAATTGGCGAATATGGCCGTGATGAGATCGTATTGCCAGAATAAATAGGCGAAAAACAGGCCGTTGATAAAAGCTAATAGAATTAATAAATAGGTCGGTGTAATACTCCACGGCACGCCCCATATCGGGATAACGATGACGGCAAAAATGATTGCCGAAAGAAAAGCGGCAATCCATTCCCTCTTGAACAGTTTAAAAAAGTAGAGATTAGCGAATAATCTACATACCAGTTCGCAGATTAAAACCGAGCTCAGGGCATTGATAAAAGGGATCAGAAACGGCCAGTAAAATGTGATGGTGCTTTCATACCCGGTGATGCCGACGGTGGCGCCGAAAAAGTGGATGCAGAGGTAGGTGAACACTACCGTCAGTCCGAGGCTGATAAAACCAAAGGCATAACCGCGGGCGGCCGAGGCGGCAAACGACAAGGTCTTCAAATGGCCGGTGATAATGGCGTCGAAGGAGACGAGTTTATCAGCCCATTTTTCGCGCGCATACGATTCTCCCACACTCCAGCTGGCAAAACTGACCACGGCCAGAAAAGGCACAATCATAAAAGCGGAAAAAATCAGTTTTACGATGGTGATGTAATCATAGCTCAATTCGCCCAGTCCCCAACCGATAGCCTGGATAGGTATCGCCAGCAGCTGATAGATCATCGTAGACACATACACAAGCCAAAAAATGATAAACGCGGTTCTAACCCCTACCTCTCCTTCGTGGTATTTTTTCAGAAATAGCATAATCGGCAGCAGAGAGAAAAGGAAGAATAATACCATGGCCGCCGAGTAGGCGATAAAATGGCGTGTATCCGCTTCCTTCATTTTAAGGGATGCTGCTTTCGGCAGTTCGAACCATTGTGAGAAATTGCTGATTTCTTCGCCCTGTACGTGCACATAGAGCTTGATTTCGCCGGGTATTTTATCGTGATCGCGTCGCCAGCGGAAGATATGGTCGGTGCGTTTCTCGTATTGCTGACTGGTGAATTCATCCGGTATGAAAGAGGTGGGATCTAGATTTTCTGAGACGAGAAAATGCTCCGCCCTGGCCAATGCTTCCGGCTGTATCAGTCGTGAACGATTGCCGAGTGCGGGCGCTGCGTCTCGGGGGATGCTGTGGTTGAAAGAGAAAACCCTGCCATCCGGCGATACACTGGCGCTGTAGGATTCCTGCGGAGCGCTCCGGGGTAGATTCTGGTACCAGAATACATGCCAGTAATAAGAAAAGAGATTTGGCGCTTCATATCTGGTGATTTTCATCGCCTCTTCCAGTCCTACTTGATCCTGCAGATAGTGAAACGCCTGGTCGGAGCCCTGGGTAATGGCGGAAACGCGATAATCGCTCAAATCATACCCGCGTTGTTCCATGTATTTTGTGGCAATGGCGATGGCCTGCTGGCGGTCGATGGTAAATTGTACAGCCTTGTAGGGGTACACCTGCCCAATGAGTGTGATGAAAACCACCAATCCGATGATGGCTAACAGGGCAATGACGATATCTTTATGCGAACGTGTTTTGCTCATAGTAACCTTACTGCCGGTTTCAGAAGTATTAAGAAAACGATTTCTGTAATCTGCGTTTTATCTTTTTGTACGGTAGCTTGAGATTGTTGGTTTCATTTCCTTTATTTCAGAAATAACATTTTCGCTGTGTATTTGAAACCCGCCTCCGTCTCCAGCCGGTAGAAATAGGCGCCGCTGCCGACGATTCGGCCGCTGTGGTCTTTTCCGTCCCATATAACCTGATGACGACCGGCGGGCAGGTCGCCGTCAACCAGCCCTTGAATTTTTCTTCCGGTAATATCGTATACAGCAAGTTCCACTTTGCCCATTTGGGCGGTTTCAAATGCTATCGTTGTACTGCCATTAAACGGATTGGGGTAGTTTTGTTGTAGCGAAAAAGTCAAGGGTGTAAACGGCTGTGAAGGTTCTTCAATATCGGTTGAAAACAATTGCTCATACATTTGTAAAACCACATCGGCGTTTTGCTGTAATTGCTGCAAATCATTGCCGGCAATAAAGGCAAAGTCAACTTGCACCGTGCCGTTGGGAGTCATGGTATAGGGACCGCTGGCGATCACGTTTGAGACATCAGCCGGGCCGGCTCTGGTCTGGCTCAATCCGCCGCTGATGGATTGCCATTTCTCCGCGTCTGTAAAGCCGTCGTGCAAACCCCAGCTGGGATTGGCGGGATGGGCATGATCGTTATAGATGGCGCGATAGGAAATATTGTCATCTGTTAAGAGTTGTATTCCGATATAGGTGTCCGGCCCCAAACCGCTGTCATAAACGTAGCCGAGTCTGCGCTCCGCATCGTAATCGGCCACATTGGTCGCAAAAGAGCCGCCGTCCATATCCCAGTCAAAAAACAGTCCGAAATAAAAATTGGACAAGGATGTAATGGACTGGTTTTGAACGGTGTAGCGTACAAGCACGATATCTTTAAAGGGGTCGCGGTTCAGGGCAAAAGTCTGTTGGGTGATATGGACGTTGAGAGGATTTTGCGCTCTGGAATCTTCAAAAGCAGCGATGCTTTCCTGATCGCTGCGGGACCCGGGCGTATTGATCACCAGATCGCCGTTCCACGCTGTGTTAAAATCCTCATCGTTGGCTTGTCCTGTGCCGACGATCAGACCTCTCGCTGCATTGGAGATGCGATTCGGACCGGTGCCGACGATGACGGCGCCTTCGAATAGTAAATTGGGGCCGTTGCGATATTTAAAGCCGATGCCGTTATCGCTGCTGCCGGGATCGCCAAAGCCGATTCGACCCAGATTGGTGACCGTGGTGGAGATGTGATTGATGCTGATGGTGCCGAAGGACGGCAGGACAACTAAAGTAAAGTGATCATAATCGCGGAATGCGCCCGTTTCGATGGCGAGGGTAAATGGGATGGGATGGCCGCTCGGTGCGTTTTCGTTTACCTGAAATTCAAAGGACTCGGTCAGCGTTTTTTCCTCGCCGGTTGCAAGGGCAGTCAGAGTGGCGCTGGCCTTGGTCATTTCGGCGTAACCGCTGTTTTCGGATAGCGTCAGGGAAATATTTTGCGCTGCAGCAAGATAGTTTTTTAATTTGAGCGTTATTTTAATTTTTTCTCCCGGCTTGATCAGGCTGTCCTGATCGACGATGGCCAGCTCCTCGATACGAATGGATGGCCACGATTCAGTGAGCGCCCGGTAGGCGTTCACCCTGCCGCGGCCCAGTTTGCCCCTGTATTTCTCATCATTTATATTATCGATAGTATCGGCGGTGACCCGCAGCTGTTCGGCGGCCTGCAAACCACTCCAGGAAGGATTTTGGGTCATGATTAAAGAAATAACGCCGGCGGCCACCGGCGTGGCCATGGAGGTGCCAGACATATACCCATATCGGTTGTACGGGTAAAGGCTGTAAATCTGTTCGCCCGGAGCGCAAATGTCGGCTGAAAAACCGTAACTGGAGAATGACGCTTTACGATCATAGCGGTTGGTGGCCGCTACGCCGCAAACACCCGAATAGGCGGCGGGATACTGCGCCTCCGTTTCGAATCCATCATTGCCATAAGCAGCGACAATGACCGCGCCCAATTCATTGACATAGTCTGTGATGCGCGCTTCATATTCGGAACGGGATGATCCTCCCCAGCTGCAGCTGATGACCCTGGCGCCTTCTTCCACAGCATAGAGGATACCCTCGTACCCATACGGTATTTGGCTTTCTTCGGTCATTGAACCGGCATGCACGGCCATGATTCGGGCGTTCCAGCTCACACCGGCAATGCCTCTGCCGTTATTGGTCACGGCTGCGGTGATGCCGGCGGTGTGGGTGCCGTGTGAACCATAGCCGGTCAGGTAAGAATCTCTCGCCGGTGTGCCCTTTTGATCGGCCATTCTCGCTCCGTGCACATCGTCGATGTATCCGTTTTGATCGTCGTCTAAATTATTGCCGGGAATCTCATCCGGATTTTCCCATAGATTGGCGATCAGATCGGGATGATTGATATCGGTGCCGCCATCGACAACGGCGATGACAATACTGCCTTCCTCGCCTTTTATGACATCCCATGCCTGACTTGCCCGGATCAAGTTCAGATGGTACTGCTGCGAAATGAGCGAATCGTTGGGTGTCACATTTAAATGCCGAATGTACTTGGGCTCGGCGAATTCGACATTGGGATTTTCTCTCAACGCCGCCGCCACTTCATGGGGCGACTGGGGACTGTCATAATGGGCGAAAAAGATATTGTCTATTCGGGTATGTGGTTTTTGCTTGTATAATCTTAGTCGATCTGTTTTTACCAGCGGCTCGAGATGAGTTATATGGTATCGGTTTATAAGGCCATCCAGATCAGTATCGCCGGTCTGCCGCAATAACATCATCCCTGTTGGCGTCTCGCGCAACGCCAATACTACGGTGTTAGGTAAGACGCTCCCTTGTGCATCAGCGGGTTGCCCGGATAATCGCGCTGATTGCGCGGATTGTATCATTATGACTAAAATACATGTGAAGCAATAGATCATTTTATCACGAAAAATCATACATCCTCAATTGTCTTAATACAAGTCATTTTAAATTCGAATTGATTTTTTATTCTTAATGCCGGAGTATCCGACATTGAAAACACAGACACCGATTCAATGTCCACAGTCCTGAATGTTAACCGTATAAGTGGCAAATTGTCCGTTCCGTCGCCGGAGCGGTGAAACGAGGCCAAAGATTAACCAATCTCACCACTTCATACTAATACAATAAAAATAAAATATATTATTTAGAACTTAAACGTGCTGGTCTAAAATCTCTACAACTTATACTTTACAAAAGAGCGCTATTAATGTCAAGTACTATCTTTTTCGTTGACTCGCTCTGTTTCAGGCCAAATAACCAATCTATCTGGCCATATCACCAAATTTTGGTTTTGTGATTCGAAGCGAGACAAAATGGTTCTATATATTGATTCTTTATGCATAAAATGTACTGGGAATGGGGTGAAAAAAATGCGTTCATGGCACATTTTTTGTTGTTTTTATTCGGGTGAATTTTATTGAAAGGTGAGAGATGAACACACGGGAACTCATTACACAGATGTCAGCGAGGCTGGAAAAACCGCAGACCGAGGTTCGCCTGGGTTTAAAGCAGGTAATCAAGAAATTGCGCAAGACCTTCGCTCGAGAACAATCTTATACCATGCAGAATTTTGGCACGTTTTCGGTTCGTAAAAGGGAAAAGAGGAAAGGCTTTCACCCCGTCCACAGGCGGTATATTTTGTTGCCTCCCAAGATGGTGCTGCGGTTCAAGGCGTCAAAGGCATTAAAGGAACGCCTCCGGGAAGGGGGTAACGAATGAGCGAAAAACTAACACTGAAGGAACTAACCGAAGCCGTAGCTTCTGCTACCAGCTGGAGCAAAACCCTGACGCATGTGTTTATCAAGGAGATGTTTGCAGTGATTGCTGAAGGGCTCGAAACCGACGGTGAAGTAAAGCTCAAAGGTCTTGGCTGGTTCAGACTGCGATGGGTGGAACCGCGCATGGGGCGCAATCCACAGACGGGTGCGCCGCTGCTGATCCCCGGCTATCGCAAAGTACTCTTCAAACCTGATAAATCCCTGCGCGAGTTGGTGAATCGCCGTTACGGCCATCTCAAGCCGGTTTTTCTTAAAGAGTCATCGGCGCAGGAACCCGGGAATGTGGTTGAGATGCCGGTTCAGGAGCCGGAACCGATTTTTGAAGCGCCTCCGCCGCAGGTGTTCGCAGAGGATGAATTTTCCTCGAGCGACAGCAAAAATTGGGTTAGCCGGGCCGCCCTCATCGGCATCGCGCTGCTGTTGTTGGCACTGTTGCTGTTATGGCAAAAACCCTGGCAAAAAATACACCATGAGCCTGCAATGGCACAGACTCTGACGGCTGAAAACACCGACGACATGGATGATACCGATCCGGTAGCCGATCCTGAAATGCCCGCGCCGACACCGACGACATCGGTGAATAGGCGCACCGTACGACCTGGCGACACGCTATGGGATATGGCAGGTGAGTTTTACGCGGAGCAGATGTTTTGGCCGCTCATCTATGGCAGTAATCGCAACACGCTGAGCGATCCCGACCTGCTCGAACCGCAGCAGATACTCACCCTCGAATCCCTGCAGGGCTCCCGGTTGCAGTTGACCCAGTCCGATTCCGTCCGTTTGCGTGAGGGATACCATCTTGTCTATCTGGCATACCAACAAAAAGGCAAGCCCGGCGCTGAAGACTATCAACGTGTGGCGGAACAGTTTGAGTAAAAGACGGATTAATCATATCCCGGGCAATAGGGCTGCAAGGAATTAGATTGTCTGTACCGCAAAGGGAGGCAGCATACTTGTTATTTGACGTTGTGCAGACTGTTAGCTGTTCAATGGTTTGCGACTGTATGAGTGTTAGGAATTCAATCATTCTCCTCCACCTGTATGGCAACCAAAAGATGTATATTGTGGAGGAAATATGGTGAAATCGTTCTACCGGTTGAATTGACT
>JAFGSU010000464.1 GCA_016934435.1 Candidatus Zhuqueibacterota bacterium
ATCTTAATTATATCGTCATGGCCGATATGGGGCGGCGCCGGAATGTGCACTGCGCGCTCCTGCTGGAAGTGGAGCGCAAAAAGTATCTGGTCGATCCAGGTTATCTCCTGACGCAGGCCATGCAGCTCAACAAGGATCGCGTGCGGCTCTATCGCTCACCGCAATCCGGCATTGAAGTGCGATTTGAGCGTGAAACGGAACGGTTTCAGCTCTCTACGTTTGATCAACAAATTCTATAATTGCGTTATACATTTTATGATCAGCCCTGTCCGATGGACGAATTCCTGCAGCACTGGTATGCGTCTTTCTATCAAGGCGCCATGCACGGCATCTGTCTGACGCAGGTGCGCGACGACGGCATGGTTTATATCCATGATGATTATCTGCAAATCGCCGGCCTCAACGGCAAACGCAAGCAAAAAATCCGGGATAATTACTATCAGGTCATCGCCGATATTTTCGCCATTCATCCTGACCTGGTGGAAGCGGCAAAGACGGCCATCGCACAGAATATGGAGATGGAAAAAGTCAGAGGCATCTTCCGGCCGAAAGCGGGATTGGGGAAGGATGCCTGATCCAATGACAATGTGATTATAGCGGAGATCGCTGCGCTTAACGGCGGATCGATTGCCATGTATGATTCACATACTTCGTTCACGATGACAAGGAGGCGCTGTTATTGCTTGTGTGATACATTCAAAAAGGAACGGCTGTGTGTTAGATTGCGGCAGGTTCCATTATCACGAGAGGTACATAATTAGATGAAACCCCAACCACCCCAGCCGGTCAAATTCTTTTGCGGCGTTCTCTACAGCGATGAGAACCTGACAGGGGAGGCCTGTGACCGTCTGCAGGAAAAATACGGCGCCATCGATTACCAGAGTCCGTCATTTCCCTTTGATGTCACCGATTATTATGTTGCTGAAATGGGAGCACCCATCCTGCGCTGTTTCTGGTCTTTTCGCAAATTGACGAGTCCGAAAATACTGGCGGAGAGCAAAGTATTTTGTAGCAGGATTGAGGATCATCTATCCGTGGACGGCAGGCGCAGGATCAACCTGGACCCGGGTTATATGGATTACGACAAGGTGGTGCTGGCCTCGGCCAAATATAACGCCCAGAAGATCTATCTGGATCTGGGCATCTATGCCGATTTGACCCTGCGCTATGAAAAGGGTGTTTACAAACCTTCGGAGTATGCTTTCCCCGATTTCAAGTCCGGCCTGTACAACGACGTTTTTCTGCATATCCGCGCCAAGTACAAGGGGCAGTTACGCCGGATGATGAGAGAAGACAGCGGACGTGAGTAATGGTATTTTTGGACAGCCGCTTTTAACGCATCGACATGTCGAGGCGAGACAAAGCGGCGTCGCGCCACAGCGCTCCGATGGAGGATGCAGATGCTGTGCGCCGCGGCAAAGCGCGGACAGGAATGTCCGCGGTCCGATGAGGGCGCATTAAAGGAATGCTACGCCAAATTAACAGCGGCTGCCGAACTCCATACAATTATGGCCGGCTTGGATGGCTAGTCCGAATAAGTAACCTGTTCTAAAATGGAGCGCGGCAACCACGGCAAAAAGGCCATTGAACCATTTTCTCAGCGCACCAGTGCTATTTTAACCACCTTCACAAACGCTCCCGCCTTCATTCTGCAAAAATACACACCTGCCGCCACCGGCTGATGGTGGTCATCGCTGGCATCCCAGTTTGTCTTGAATCGGCCCGCCTGCTTGCGGCCATCGATCAGCGTCCTGACTTTGCGGCCCAACTGGTCATAAATCACAATGGTCACTTCAGCTGGCTCCGGTAAATCAAAGGCGATGGTCGTGCGCGGATTGAAGGGATTGGGATAATTCTGATGCAGGGCGAATGCCTGCGGCAATGCGTCATCAGCGGTCGTCACAGCCGTCATCCTGTCGGTGGTAAACTTTCTGGTCTCGGACCAGGGACCGGCTCCGAAGGCGTTATATGCGCGCACGCGCCAGTAATAATGAGTGCCGCCGCCGAGTCCGCCGACCTCGGCGTTGGTCTCGCTCACTTCCACATCCGCGATGGGCGTGACGAAATCAGAGCTGACGGAGGTCTGCATTTGATAGGCGGTGGCATTTATCACCGGCTCCCACGATAGCGTAATCTGTTCCTGTTGTTGATACCAATCCTGTGGAGGATTTTGCAGCGTTACCGCCACCGGCGCGGTCACAGCTAATTTTTGGCTGAGATACTGCAGGATTTTTTCTTCCGAGCCGCGATAAACGGCGCCGCCCTCACTAATGTCGCCGGTGCCGATGCCGATAAAGAGTTCGTTGTTGGGTCCTTGGGCGATTATTCTCGGACTGTCGTGCATCAGGCCGGTATTGACCTGCGTCCAGGTTTCACCGTGGTCGATGGAGGCGAAAAAGCCGGCGCCGGGCCCCTTGCAGCCGTAACTGATGGCATAGATCAGCCCATGGTCCTTGACAATCACATCGATTATTTTGGCATACTCGATGTCGCCGCCGGTGATCCGGCGCCACTGGATGTTGTCCATGGGCGAGACAAACAGACCGGCCAGAGTGCTGGTAATAAATTTGCCATTTCGAGTCGTTTTCAGACAATATACACTGAGGACACTACTGCCCTCCGTGATGCTTTGCCAGGTTTTGCCATCATCCACAGATTTATAGATGCCTTCACCCCAGGTGCCCATATACAGCGCACCGTCGAATTCCATGAATCCATTCAAGGCCGGCTCGAACTCATGGGACCATTCCGATAAATCCGTCCAGGTTTTTGCGTCATCATCAGAACGCAGAAGGTAGCTGGTCTGATTCCAAAAACCACCCAGCAAGAACATGTAAATACGGTCCTGTTCGGTGATAAATAAAAAGTTAGGATCATAGATGTCCCGAGTGAATATCCGTTCGCTCCCGGTACCGTCTTTTCCTGCATCTGTTAGGCCCAAAATATCGGCCGAACGGCCAAATAAATTATCTTTGCTGTTGATGATCAGGGGTTCGAAAAAAGCATTCACCGTCTTCCAGTTTTGGCCGAAATCTTTTGTTCTGCAAAGCTTGATTCTTTCTTCGTCTGGTAAGGTCGTATCCGAATTGGCAAAACTTGCGAATACGTGTCCCTGATGATTTACCTCCAATTCTGCAACATACAAATCCAACTCCGGCGGTGTGATTTTCTGCCACACAACCGGCAGACCGCTTTCGCCGGTCGAAAAACGCCGCGCCGCCGAGAAATCCCCCCAGCCACCGCGATTTTTCGCTCGAACGCGCCAGTAAAAATGGGTGTTGGCGGGCAGATCGGCGAGTAGATAGTGGGGTGCATGGAGGAAATCCTCCTCCAGATACAGGCTGGAAAAATCATCCGTCGTCGATATCCACAGATTATATATAGCGTTTTCGCTGCCCTGCCATTTCAGCGTGGTGCTGTCGGATGCGAGGATCGTGTTGGGCGCCGGATAAGTGAGCGCCGGCGCTTCCGGTTTGGCCTGCCCGCTATCGATATGGCCGGAGACAATGACCGAAACCATCTGCATGCCTCCGGCCAACGTGCCTTTGTGCGAAATCTCTACAACATAGGTGCCGGCGGTCGGATTGGGGACATAGACCTGCTCGACATTGTCGGCATTGTTGTCGCCGAATTGCGCTTCCGCATCCGGATTAGTACGGTTCAGAACCCAGGGATAATAGGTGTTGTTAGCGCCCTCGATCGGACCTTTGACGCGCACATCCACATCGTTGACCAGTACGTTATCAGGCGCATCGAGTTGCGGCGGCCGTTCGGAACCCGCCGGATCGGTCCAGCAAATAGTCACTTTGAACGTCCGCATGTCTTCGGCGGTGAGCTGGAATTCATGGGTGGCGCCGTTCTGCAACGTTATTTCGTGAATCCTGCGCTGCGCCGGCGCAAAACTGTCCTCGGTGATCAATGCGACCGCAGCGGCAGTGTTCATCAAACCCCAGCCGAATTTATAATCCGGTCCGGCTGTATTCCCGGCTTCGAACGCGGTATGGATGATGAGGGCCTTGAGGGTCGAAGCTAACATGGATTTGTAATTGTTCAGATCGAGATAGTGCTGCTGCAGCAATGCGGCGGAACCGGAGATGCCGGGCGCCGCCATGGAGGTGCCGCTGTAACGATCGTATGCATCTATCGTTTCCGCTATCGGCGACAGCAGAAAAGAGCCGTCGGCGACGACGTCGGGTTTGATGCGGCCGTCGTCGGTCGGCCCCCAGGAACTGAATGTGGTCATCTGCACGTCCGCCATATCGTGGTAGCCGTATTTTAGCGGCTCGACGGCGCCGACGGTCAGCACGTTTTTGGCGACCGAGACGCCGTGTACGGTGTCGAACCCATCGCCGCCGCCGTCGGCATCGCGTGGCAGATCGGAGCGAATCCACTTTCCGTCGGAAAAAATCCAGTAGCCGGTGCCGGCGCTGGGGCCGGTATCGGCGCGATCGTTCCCTGCAGACTTGACCATCAGGTATTCGGGCGCCTCATAAAGCAATTCATCCACCAGTCGTGCCGAAGCATCGTAATAGCCGAATTTATAGTCTTCCGTGGCGCTGATGGCCGGATCGCCGAACCAGACCCACATTCGGTCGTTCATATAGTCGTAGGTCCAGCCGGCTACACCACCGTACGAGTGGTTGGAGATGGCCAGGCCATTGGCGGCCGCCGCGGCCATTTCCGCCAGATCGTAATTCCAGTCATAGGCATCGAGTTCGGCATGATGAGCCATACCCCTGGCGCCGAGATTGAGACCCGATGCGAGCATGGTGCCGGCTACATGGGTGGCATGATCCGAAAAATCCGTATTTCCGTCCGATTGCCGAACGCGGCCGCCGAACTCGTAGTGATCCGCACGCACCGCGCCGTCATCCCATATACCTAACTTTTGCCCGCTGCCGTCTAACTGCAATCCCAGCGGGCCGCCCGGCCAGACCTTATCGGTGTACTGGGTTTTAGCGGATAACAAATTGTTGGTCATATAGTACACCGGCCTGCCTGCGGCTATGCCCTGCAATTCCATGACAGCGCCTTCGCTGGTTTGAACGCGCACCGGCCAGCCGTTTTTTTGCGCCGCTTCCAATGCCAGGGCTCGGTTGGCGGTGAGATCGGTTTTTAACCTTTCGGCCATGAGCAAAAGCCGTGCATTGTCCGACGAAAAAACATCGGTGGTATTGAATGCCATATATACCAGGCATACTGCCGCGATGAGAAATCTGAGATTTCGACTCATGGTCTCCTCCGTCCTGTTAATGATACAGTTCACTATACTGCATTTGACTCTAATTATCGTCGATCACAAAAGAAGGATGGATGGTGCTCGGGAGCTGCTCAAAAAGTAATAAAAAGACGAATATCTGTGAGGTCCACCTTTTAGGTGGGCTCCACATAAGCAAACATATTATTATATTTAAAATAACGAAATAATGCAACAGAAAATATATGTAAATTTACAAATTATTGTATTTGGCATTTTATTTTAATTTAATTAGATTATTAAATACTCACCCGTTCGCTGTCAACTGTCGAACGGCGTTGATCTTGGCTTGTTAGACTGCCTTCAGGTTAAGCATTTAAATCCAATGCTGCAGGAGACCCCGATGCGAAAACATCATTATTCAATTGAGAGAATTATATTCCCGTCCATTTTTCTGCTATTTTTCGGATTGCAACGGCCGTTGGATGCGCAGATCGATACCGATCCCGCCGGTGCCATCCGCGACAAAACACCGCGCGCCCACGCGCTGATCAACGCCCGGCTGGTCATCAAACCGGGTACCGTGGTCGAGAACGGCGCTCTGGTGATGCGCGACGGCATCATTGTCGCAGCAGGCAGTAATGTGCAACCGCCGGCTGACGCGCGCATCTGGGATATGAAAGGACGGACCGTTTATCCGGGATTCATCGACGTCTGTTCGCACTATGGCGTCAAATCGTCGGATGGTTCTGCGGCGCAGCGGTCGGCTGCATCCGCAAAAAAACGGCGCGGTCCGTCGCACTGGAATCCGTTCGTCGTTCCGCAACACACTGCCGCTGATGGATTTCTGGCAGACGATAAAAAGGCGGTAAAAATGCGGGGGCAGGGTTTCACCTCGGCGCTGGTCATCTCCGAAAAAGGCGTCTTTCGCGGCAACGCTTCACTGATCGGATTGGGCGATAGCGCCTCGCATCGCAGCATCCTCAAAGCTGAAGCGGCACAGTTCATCAGTCTGCAACACCTAAATTCGCGATCATCTCCATCCTTCGCTCGGGCTTATCCCTCCACCCTGATGGGCATTTTTGCCCTGGTGCGGCAGACGTTACTGGACGCGCAGTGGTATCAGGCGGCACAGGCGACTTATAGCAAAAATCCGCGTCAACAGCGCCCGGAGAGCAACCAGGCTCTGCAGGTTTTGGCTGCGGAGATGAGTGCGAAAAGGCCGTTTATTTTTTCGGTCAATGATGAGCTCAACATTTTTACTGCTGCGGATATCGCCGGAACATTCAAGCTTCCTTTCCTGATCCTCGGCAGTGGCTCTGAGTATCGGCTGGTGAACGACGTCAGGGGTGTGGCGACGTCCTTTATTCTGCCGCTCAACTTTCCCGAAGCGCCGGAGGTGGATACGCCGGAAGAGGCGCTGGCGGCGAGTCTGGAGGAACTGCGGCATTACCATTTTGCGCCGGATAATCCCCGCGTACTGCACGAGGCGGGGATCAAATTTGCGTTCACCGGCGCCGGCCTCAAAGATGTGTCCGAATTTTTGCCGCGGCTTCGCCGAGCCATCGATCGCGGTCTACCGGTCGATGCGGCTCTATCGGCGCTGACGGTGAATCCGGCCGGTTTTTTCGGCGTCGAGCGCCAGCTGGGCACCCTCGAAAGCGGCAAGATTGCCAATCTGGTCGTCAGTCAGGGAGAACTCTTTGCCGAAAATAGCGCTATTCAGGAGGTTTGGATCGACGGATCGCGCTTTGCGGTCAAGGCCGGGCCGGAAATCGATCCGCGCGGATTGTGGCGGCTGCAGACCAGAACCGCATCATTTGCGGATACGACCCGTTTGCAGCTCAAAGGAAAACCGGACAAACTACAGGGAACACTGATTCTCGGCGAGCAAAAGATCAAGCTTACGGACGTCAAGCTCGCGTTTTCACGCCTGTCCCTGATGTTCCCGGGTGATTCGCTCGGTCGCAGGGGCATGGTCCGCATGTCGGGCAATCTATCCGCTGATGCTGTAGACGGCGTCGGCGAATGGCCGGACGGCGCCATTTTTACATGGAAGGCTGAGCGGGAAGCATCCTATCAGGCGCCGCCGGATACGCTGAAGAAGGAAAAAGAAAAGGCCATGGCGCTTGATCCTGTTTATCCCACCGGCGGTTATGGCCGGATGAAGCCGCCGGCGCAACCGGCGAACCTGCTGTTGCGCAATGCCACGATCTGGAGCTGCGCGGAAGCGGGGCGGCTGGCCGGTGCGGATATGTTGGTGGCCGGAGGCAAAATCGTCGCCGTCGGTCGCAATGTA
>JAFGSU010000465.1 GCA_016934435.1 Candidatus Zhuqueibacterota bacterium
CATGGCGGAGATTGCTTCGCTCCATGGCGGCTGCTGTTCTTTTTCATGCCCTGTTCCTTCGCTCGCAATGACATGCTTTTTTTTGTCGTTTCGGGAATAATGGTAGTTATGCTATACCCAACTCGCGATGACAGGCTCTTTTTATGTCTGCATAGATTACTTGGCTTCAACGCAGTTTTGATGAGCAATCATATAATCGTTCTTACACTTCTCAGACATGACGGAACATCGCTTTACCGCGTCCCCATCGGAACGCGGACATTCCTGTCCGCGCTTTGCCGCAACGCACAGCCCCTGCATACTCTATTGGAGTGCGGCGGCACGACGCCGCTTTGTCACGCATCGACACGTCGACGCGTCAAAAGCGCAGCCGAGGCTGCGCACTCCAAAACCTGTCATCGCGACCGGAGCGCAAGTAATTATTTTTTTAATAATATGCCATGAAGCGTGGCGATCCCCGCTATAAGAGCATCTCTCCGGCTAGTCCTCTTCAGCGGGGATTGCTTCATCCACCTGCGGCGGATTCGCAATGACGACTTTTTATTAGCTGGACCGTCCCCCCTGTTCGCAGTGATGGTCTTTTTCAAGAATCCAGCCCCTCCATCCGCAACACAAACGGATCGTCCGACCCCGGTACCGCGCGCAGCCGGCCGCTGAGGGCGGAAAAGACCGCTTTCATCTGATCATAAACCGCGACATGTTCCGGAATAGGCTTGCAGCGAAGGTCCTCGCGCAGCCTGACAAAAGGTCGAATCAGCTCTTTTAGTTCTACAGCCCGGCCATTTTCTTTATAATAAACCCATGCGGCGTGTAAAGCAGCGCCAAGCGCGGCGCCCTCGCCTTCCACCGGCACGGTTTCACAATTAAAAATATCGGCAATGGTCTGACACCAGGCCGGCGATTGCGCCAGTCCGCCGGTGAGGCGTATCTCGCGCGCCCGAACCGGCATCTTGCGAAACCCGTCGTACAAGTTGAGCACATGTCCTTCCAACACCGCGCGGCATAATATTTCGCGTGTAAAATCATTCAGGCCGAACCCGAAATAAACCGGCGTGGCGGCCGGCAGATCGGGCGTGCGCTCGCCCATATACCAGGGAATCAACACCCGGCCCTGGTTGCCGGCGGGCGTCTGTTGCACGATGCGGTTAAACTCATCGTGCTTCAGGTCGTATTGCTTCAGGATCGCATTATAGCCGTTGGCCAGGTTGGAGACGCACAACAGCGGCAGGTGTTTGCCGGCGCTGTCACAGAACGCGGCGATTTCTCCCTGAGGATCGATAAAAGGCTGCTCCAGCACCGTGTAAGCGGTGCCGCTGGTGCCCAGGCTGATGGTGACGGTGCCGGGCGCGACGTTGCCGGTGCCCACGGCGCCGTACATGTTGTCGCCACTGCCGGCATCAATCTTACAGTGAGGGGAAAATCCGTATTCCTCGGCCAGGTCAGGACTGATGGCGCCGATGCTGCGATCGGATGGAAGAACCGGCGGTAGTTTTTCATGGAGATCCGGCGAGATTGCCCGCAATGCTTTCTGCGACCACTCCCGTCTGCCGGGATGCCACAGCGCCATACCCGAAACATCACCGGGTTCCATGGAGGCAACGCCGCCAGTGAGCCACCAGTTAATATAATTGTGCACCAGAAAACAGACAGCGGTGCGCCTGAAAGCTTCCGGTTCATGGCGGGCTAAGTGAAATATCTTGCCCGCAGTATAGCCGGTGCGCTGCGAGTTTCCCACTTCCCCGATCATGGCTTCGGGGCCGCCGACCGCTTTGGTTAACAATCGACATTCTTCACCGGTGCTGAAATCATTCCACAGCTTGCTGCGCGCACGCGTCAGCTGGCCCTTGGCGTCCAGCGTCACCAGGCCGTGCTGCTGTCCGGATACAGCCATACAGCGAATCTCGTGGACAGCGAGGCCGGATTTTTGCAAGCGCTCAAACAGGATTTCGAGCGCCCTGATCCACATGTGCGGATTCGATTCCGAATAACCCTCCGGCAGCCCCTGCACGACGCCGTTGACCGTTTCAAATTCCGGCAAATCGGTATCGTAATGGACTGCATCGCTGTGAACAACCTCACCCGCGCCGGTATCGATGATTAATAACTTGCTGCTCTGAGTGGAACTGTCTATCCCCGCAAAGTATGCTTGCTCCAATAACAGGCCTCTTGAGTGATATGATTTCCAGTGCCCGGCTACTTTTTCAAAGCACGTTTTATTTTTTCCAGAGTAGCGGCGCCGTAATAACTGCAGGCGCCTTTTTTTGCGTCTGGTTCAATCCGCAATTCCTTCAGGGTCTTTTTTACCACCGTATCGGAAATGTGCAGGGCTTTTGCCATTTTCGCAGCAGTATACATCTCTTCGGCCATAGACGCCTCCTCGACAGATGAATGGGTTGCATTTTCCTTTAATTAAAAAATAACACAATTTATGAATTTCGCAATTAAATTTTACTGAAAAGAACCGTTCTCCTCACTATTTTCCTTTTGATTTTTATCTCGAAATTCATTATTTTATGCTACAAAAATATGATACAAGAAATTGCAGGTATGTTTCCTGTGACGGGGTGTGGCACCGGGCAACCTCTTCGTCATCAGGGTTGTTTTCGGTTGCAAACAAATAGCAACTCCCGCCTGACTTGACAACATCATACCTTTGGCCGAAAAGGAAAAGGATCAAAATGAAAATTCTGGTATTAAATTGCGGCAGCTCTTCCGTCAAATTCCAGCTGATCGAAATGGAAGGTGAGGAGGTGCTCACCAAAGGCATCGTCGAAAAAATCGGTTCCAGCGAAGCCATCCTGACCTATAAACCCAAGAATAAAAACAACATCGTCCAGACCAGAGAAATTTTAAATCACGATGTTGCCATTGGGCTGGTTTTGAATACCTTGATGCATCCCAAGCATGGGGTGATCAAGGATAAGAATGAGATCGACGGTATCGGTCATCGTCTGGTGCACGGTGGCGAAGAGTTTGTCCAATCGGAACTGATCACCGAAAAAGTCAAAGAAGGCGTCCGGCGATGCATCCAGTTCGCGCCTCTGCACAATCCGCATAATCTGAAAGGCATTGAAGTATGTGAACAGCTGTTGCCGGGTGTGCCGCAGGTCGGTGTTTTCGACACCGCGTTCCATCATACGCTGCCGCCCCACGCCTACATGTACGCCCTGCCCATGGCCATGTATCGCAAGCATAAAATACGCCGATATGGTTTTCACGGCACCTCCCATGGCTATGTGGCGCGCAAAGCCGCCGAATATTTAGGCAAACCATTCGAATCATTGAGAATTATAACCTGCCACCTGGGAAACGGTTCGAGCATAACCGCCATTAAAAACGGACAATCGGTGGAGACCAGTATGGGTTTCACACCACTGGAAGGGCTGGTCATGGGCACGCGCTGCGGGGATATCGACCCCGCGCTGGTGCCGCACATCGCCAAGATTGAAAACCTCAATTTAGCGCAGGTGGATTCGTTGTTGAATAAAAACAGCGGCATGCTTGGACTGACGGAAACCACCAACGATTTCCGCGAAATCGAAATGGAAACCGAAAAAGGCAGCGAACAACACAAACTGGCATTGGAGATATTCTGCCACCGCCTGAGAAAATATATCGGCGCCTACATAGCCGTCTTGGGCGGCCTGGATATTCTGGTGTTTACCGCGGGCATCGGCGAAAATTCCGCCAATGTGCGTCAGTTGACGCTATCCGGCCTGGAGAGCCTGGGCATCAGCATCGATTTGGAAAAAAATGCCGGCAATGAATTCGATGTCGGAACCGGCAAAGTCAAAGTCCTGGTCGTACCGACCAATGAAGAACTGGCCATCGCGCGGGATACCAGAGCCATCCTGCTCTCTCTGCAGCAGGAATTGGAGAAAACCGTTCCGGAAGAATTGATCTCGAAAGAATTATCAAAAATCTCCGGCGACGACCGCGCCGAATTGATGGCCATCTGGTTGAGTAATCCGCACATAACAATATACGAGCTGGCTGAGCTACTGCAAAACAGGACCAACAAAAAGTTTTCATTACAGGTATTGAAGAAAGAGATGGAATTGTTGGGCCTGAATGAGGTCTCGGAAGAAAAGAAATTGCAGCTGGCCAAATTGCAAAAATGACATTTAGTGAGCAGACACATACTTTCGTTCCGGTGAATTGTCGGATGATTGATCAAAATTATTTTTTATATCGGAAAGACACCATTTAGCGATGCCGGAGGCATAGATGAACAAATTAAACAAATATGACAGCGGTTGGATTCTGGCGGAAACCTGGCTGAGCGCCCTGGAGGAAGCCGCGCGCGATTTTCATGGATCGAGACCGCGGTCGTTTTGCGAACGCGCCTATCGACACGCAACGGAGAATTATTTGCGAATACTGGAAAACGATTATGCCATCACAGCCAAACGCATGCATTCGATCAGGGATGCCATCGAGGAATATATCCGCGTCGGCGTGCTGGGTGGTTTATTTCAGGATTCCAGTCAATTCGAGCTGCGTGAAATAAATCCCAACCGCATCGAGATATTAGTGCATCAATGTCCGTATCGCAAAACATGTGAACGGTTGATGCAGGAAGGCAGCACCCTGCAGGACCTGACCTGTGCCAGGATTGGCTGTTTCAGCGCCGCGACCCATTTTCTCGCAGGCATCGACTGCAACTATGAAGTGACGCAGATTCATGAAACCGGATGTAAAGGCTTCATCGAACGGCGCTAAATATCAAGATTGAAAGGAACTGAGGGAGATGTCAGAATCCAATACTCAAACGGCCGTGCGAGCGGATGATTGGATCACGCGCAGGCGGGCCATTATCGAGCTAAGTCATGCACGCGATCCCGTTCTCTATAAGACCTTTATCAAGTCGCTCACAGATCCGGTCTCGGAAGTCAGGCATGCCGCGATTATCGCGCTGGAACGACTTGGCGACAAACGCGCGGTGGTGCTGCTGGCCAAGCCAAAATTTATACAATCCCCCGATATGAATATCCGGCTGGCAACGGTCAAAGCGCTCGGTCGACTGGGTGATATCCGCGTGATCGATTTTATCATTCCCCTGGTGGATGACGAAGAATGGCTGGTTCGCAACGAAGCCGTGTCGGTTCTGCAGGACAAAGTCCATGAAATCGTCCAACTCGGCGATCCTTCGCTGGCTCGAATACTGATCCGAATGCTGGGAATCGATGAATCCGGCATCGTGCTCATGGCAAGCAAAGGATTAATTGAGATGCACGAGGCCATCCGGCATCTGCTGCTGGATGCACTCAAGAGTGTTAAAGAACCGGTCCGGTATCATGTAGCCCATATACTGGGCGAAGCGCGCGACAAAGAAGCCGTGCCGGCTCTGGTGCAGACATTGAAGGATGAAAGTCCGCTGGTCCGTTCGCAGGTGGCTCTGGCTTTAGGAAAAATCGCCGACAAATCAGCCATACCGGCTCTTATTGCCGCATTGTATGACTTTAATGATACGGTTCGCACAGCCATTATGCAAGCGCTGGTGTTGATCGGGCCGGAATCCGTCGCACCACTTCATATGGAACTGAGTTACTCCAGCAATAACCTGGTGATCACCTCCATACTCGAAGCTCTGGGCGTCCTGGGTGATCCTTCAAGCATGAATGTTTTGATCGAGCGGTTGAACGACAGCTATTATTATGTCCGTCTCACTGCCGTCAAAGCCCTGATTAAAATGGGCGAACAGGTGGTGCCGGAAATATTGAAAAAAATAGACGTGAAAGAGGTGGATATTTCTCATCTCTTAAAGACCGCCGGTGAGGCGGACGGCGTCTCCATCCGCGTGCGCGCCATTAAGGCGTTGGGCGACCTCGAGGATGCCGCAGCCCTGGGCACTTTAAAGATGCTGGTTAACGACGTTAGCATTGATGTTGCTCTGGCTGCGCAGGAAGCTTTGGTGCGCGTCGGCTGCGCCGCCTGGGGACGCTGCGGCGCATTGATGATCCTGGGTAAAGTCGGTGATGAGAAGGTAATCCCCAGAATCGTTCCGCTGTTAAAAGATGAATCGCCGCATGTGCGTTATGAGGCCATTCATGCGCTGGAATTGCTCAAGGCCAAAGAGGTATTGCCGGAGCTGGAAAAAATTGCCAAATCCGATCCGGTACACGAAATCCGATCCCTGGCCTTGCAGAGAATGCGGGAAATTTCTCCCGGTTCACCCACTCTGTTCGAAACCGGCTTGAATCTTATTCACGATCCCGCTGCAGCCGTGCGATTGGAAGCTACGCGTATCCTTGGAGACTATAGCGAGGCGCGCGCCATTGAACCGTTGATTAAAAATCTTTCGGATCCCTCATGGAATGTGCGAATCAACGCTGAAAATGCTGTGTGCAATTATGGCCGCAGGCTCAGCAAGCATCTGTTAGCGTTGCTGCCCGGTACCAGAGTCGAAGGAAGGTGCCGCGTCATCAGCGCCCTGGCGCGGATCGGGGAAGAAGCCGCGATCAAACCGCTGGAAAAGATCGCCGACGACGAAAAAGAGCCGCAAAAAATCCGTAAAATCGCACAGGATGCGCTGGCCTTACTGAAAAAGGAAACAGGCAGGCAGGTTCTGCAGGCCGGTGATTCGCTGTGCTGATTGATACTTGTGCCGCCTGTTTTAGCCTGTGCTATTCCTAAATTAGTACACAGAAGTTGCCGGGCTGCATCGGTTGCTGTTAAAAGATGCCGTTCTCCGGTAATGAGCCATATGACCGCAAAAAAAAGCCTCCTGCACGATGATAGCGCAAAAGGCTTTTGAGGGGAGCGGGAGACGGGGATCGAACCCGCGACATCAAGCTTGGGAAGCTTGCGTTCTACCGCTGAACTACTCCCGCTTGTTTATTATCCTATGTAATTCCTATCCTGTCCCTTTCCCGTAAATAGGGGGACAACCATTTCTGTATTATTGGTTATCCGAAATACTTATCTTGTCCTTCGCGGTGCCTGCCGGTCATTCGTCATTCATCCGGCAAAATAATATGAAAAAATTATCACAAAAACAAGAAAATTTTATCCGCTTCCAGGCTCCGCATTGAATCATAAAAAAAGTAGCCATGTAAATTTGCCATGATATTCGTTGCCTCATAATTTATGTAACCTTGTCAAATAATGGAAATATAGATTATGAGCCCTACATCTCGCAAAGAATACACAGTGCGTATAAAACCAAGATACCAGATTTATGATAAAAATCAGAAGAAACAAATTCTCGATGAATTTTGTAAGAATCGTGATTACAATCGAAAATACGCCATCAGGCTTTTAAACCAAAAAATATACTCAGCCCAAAACATCTTTTCAACGTGTGTTAGATTCACCTATAGTTAATGATACACAAAAAATAAAGCTCACAAAACTCTTTAATCAAAAGTGACATGGTATTACTTGTATCTATGGTTACATTTTATTTTGAGGCAACAGGACGCCGCGCCGAAGCCCAAAATCCATTTCAGCGATCTCCGCGCCCGATGCGCTTCAGTTTTTTAAAAATACGCCTCATCCCTGAGCATCACATCGAACGTACTATTTGTTCCACGAGGTTCTCCACGGCCGACGTATCCGGCTCGAACCAGCGAATCCTCGTATCGCGTCGAAACCAGGTGAGCTGGCGCTTGGCGTACTGTCGTGAATGCCGCTTGATGGCCGCTATCATCTCTTCATAATCCATTTCTCCGGCGAGATATTGCATCGCCTCTTCATACCCCACTGTGCGCAGGGCATTCAATTCCGGCGTATATCCCTGCTGTTGTAAGTCCCGGACTTCGTCCAGCAATCCGGCGCTTAGCATGGCGTCGACGCGCGCCTCGATGCGCCGGTACAGCTGCTGCCTTGGCCGGGTCAGGCCGATAAAAAGCGGTATAAAAGCAGCGGGCTGCTCCTGACCGCGGCGATAGG
>JAFGSU010000466.1 GCA_016934435.1 Candidatus Zhuqueibacterota bacterium
CATGGCGGAGATTGCTTCGCTCCATGGCGGCTGCTGTTCTTTTTCATGCCCTGTTCCTTCGCTCGCAATGACATGCTTTTTTTTGTCCTTTTAGGAATAATGGCATTTTTGCCATACACAACTCGCGATGACAAGGCTACGCTGTCATTGCGAGCGGAGGAACAATTTCGCCATCCGCGACGAATTTTAATTACCGGCTCTTCATTCATCAAATTTCCTAACAATCATGGTCGCGTTGCTGCCGCCGAATGCAAAATTATTGGTCAAAAACGTATCAAAAGATATTTCTTTATAAGCAGTGATGTAATGGTGGTAGACGCATTTTTCATCGACGATGTCGAGGTTGATGGTCGGCGCAATGAACGATTTATTCATCATAATCAATGCGGCGATGAGTTCCAGGGCGCCGGCCGCTCCGATGGTATGGCCGATCTGGCTCTTTGTGGATGTCACCATGGGGAGATGATCGCCGAAAACAGCCTTAATAGCCTCGATCTCCGAGGGATCGCCGGCGACGGTGGCCGTACCGTGGGTATTAATATACTCTATTGCATTGGACTCTACGCCGGCGTCTTTGAGCGCTGCGCGCATGCAGTTGGCCGCGCCCTGCGGCCAGGGCGCCACCATGGAATAGCCGCCGTCGCAATTGGTGGCATAACCCACAATTTCGCCGTAAATTTTTGCGCCACGTTTTTGCGCTCTCTTCAACTCCTCGACCACTACGATACCGCCGCCCTCGGCCATGACAAAGCCGTCGCGATCGCGGTCAAACGGCCGCGAAGATTTTTCCGGCGCTTCATTATATTTGGTCGGCAGCACGCCCATGGCATCAAAAAAAGCGCTGCCGGCCCAATCGCACGATTCGCCGCCGCCGGCAAAAACTACATCCTGTTGACCCCACTTGACCACCTGATAGGCATAACCGATGTTGACCAGCCCGGTGGCGCAGGCATCCGAGATGGCCAGACTCATACCCTGATTTTTAAGCAGCATGGTCAGATTGGCGCTGCGCGAAGAGGCCATAGTCGACGGCACCCGAATACCGATGCGGCGCGGTTTGTTGTGCTCGCGCATGGCATCAGCCGCCTCGAACATGTCCAGGGCGCTGCCCTCGCCGCAACCGACCATGACGCCGCACCGACCGCTCTGCACATCCGCCTCACTCAAACCGCTGTCCTCAAGAGCTTTCAATCCGGCATAGCTGGTGAATTCCGACCCCCTGCCCATGAACTTTAACAATTTGCGCGGCAGGTGCTGCGATGCATCCCAGTCGGCAATCCAGCCCGCCACCTGACTGTTAAATCCGTGCTCGGCGTATATGGGACAATAACTAATGCCGCTTTTCCCCTCACGAAGGGATTTCTCGAATGTGTTTAAATCGAGCCCCAGGGTGGAAGCCGCCCCCATACCGGTTATCACGACACGTCGCATATCTGCTCTCCTCAATCAAGTACCAGGCCAGTAAAACTCGATTAAATGCTCAGATGATCAAATTGTTCAAAAACCAATTTTGGCGGTATTTTTGGAGTGAGGCTGTCCCAAAAGTACGATAGCAGCCGTATACTATTTTAAGTAACGTCATGGCCCCCTCATCCTGTCTTTCTCTCCTCCAAAAACCGGACGAACAGGCCCCTCAAAAAATGGGGGAGAAGGCACTCATAACGTAGAATCTGTACCTTTTACGAACTTTGGACAACCTCATGCAGCCTCACAGATGCTGCACTCCATAATAATATGTATTTATTAAAGTAATAATCGTGAATCCCTTATATTAGGCTAAAGCCGCGAATCAATTTAACATAACCAGTAATCCACGAGTTTAAGCTCGTGGCAATATTCGTGATAATTATAATAAGGAATCTACACCGATTCGTTGTTTACAGGTTAATTAAGTAACTCTGCAGGTGGCACATTTTCAGTTCAGTTCGCGGGTCAACACCGAATCTGGGATCTAACATTATTCAGCTTCACTTGCCCCATTTTCAGGCTGAATCAACCGGCACATCTCATACCGCCCCTCTGCAAAGATACGAAAAAATCTATAGAAAGCAAGTACCTTGTACATTTTTTTTCGCGGCAGCAGAATTTTGTGTCTATTTTTTTGCCGCTCGCCATAATACGGTTCAATTCCCTATTTCTATCAGGGGATAAAGATAACATAAGGTCGAAAGAATGGCGGTTCTTACCGGGAGCGCATCCCGGATGGTCCATAATAGGCTGACTTGCTTTTCTCGAACTTTTCCAGGGCTGCGATAACGGCCTTGACGATCCTGTGATCAGCCGAAGGATACGCGAGGTTATCCGCGTCGTAGCCGTATTTGATAAATACCCCAAAAACTTTGACGGCGAGAACGGCCAGCTCTCCCGCATTACCGGGTACAAACCCGGCAGGAAAAGACTCTGCGGCTTTCTGCAAAAACGACGCGGCGGCTCGCACCGCTTCATGCTGGTATCGATCGCGTTTTGCAGGATAACTGAATCGCCAGCGCCTTGCCTGCTGCGTTATTTGCTGTTTATCCTCACCACCTGCAGCGATGCCAGCGGCGGAAAATATCCGGCAGTCATAGGTGCGGCATGTCAGCGGGCGATACTTGTAAATCGAACATGCGCCGTTGATCAACAGAGGACAGCATCCCTTTTCATCGTAGCCCAGCAACAGGGTGCCTTTTGCCCGACCGGGTGCGGGAAATAATAAGGCGCGGTCTATCCGCTTAAGCGTCTCTATTTCATCTGGCTTGATATGTATAAAATAGGACGACCTGCAGCAGGCGGTACAAGTACCACACGGAACCGCCATTCCGGTTCCGGTTCGAAGCGCTTTGCGGAGACGGCCAAGCCAGATGGAGAAGGAGCCCGCCTGCAACGTGCTGCATTCTGTATCTAACTTAGTATCCATCGAAACTGCCACAGATAACAGATTCTCCCCATGAAAAAAAGTCCTGTTGGTGCGTAAATATCCATCGGATGTCAAATACCTCTATGTCTCATTCCGATCCTGTAAAAGATAATATATTCTCAGCAAATGTAATGTTTCATAAGGGATTCTTCTCCCCAGATCCTCGAAAACCGGTGTGAGATACTCGGCGCCGTGCAGATCGAAACAGGCGATAACGTCGGCAACCTCCTTTTCGTTCAGGTGAATCTCATCGCGAATCTGCTTTGCCGTCAACGAAAGTCCTTCCTGAAGATATCGATAAAGATGGGCGACGATGGTGCTCTTTTTAATGTTGAATTGTCGCTGGAGCGCCTCGATGGAATGTCCGGCCGCAAAGGCGCTCCCCACCTGCACATGTCGCAGCATCCCGGGTGTTTTTTTCTTGAGACTCGTCGTTATAAAAGGTACTTCTGCGATGCCTTTTTCCCGACAATAGTTCCGGATCAGCATCAAAAAGATACGGCCGTATTTTTCTAATTTGACATGGCCGATGCCGTGCAGCGACCGCAGCCGGTCTTCGCTCTGCGGGAAATATTTGGCCATCTCAATCAGGGTGCGATCCGGGAAAACGGCATAGGGTGGAATGAGCTGTTGGTCCGCCAGCTGTTTGCGCTTTTGCCGCAGTTGTTCAAAAAGGACGCGATCGTATTCCAGCTCCAGTTGCATGGGTTGCCGCGGGGGTTCCTGTTGCAGCACAACGTGCGCTTTTTGCCGGCCAAACAGCACCTCGATGCCTGCGGCCGTCAGCTTCAGGCTGCCGTATTCGGGCGCTTTATTCAGCACCCCCTGGGAAATCAGCTGCCGGATGATCTGCAGCCACTGATCTCTGGAATATTCCACGCCGATGCCATAGGTGGAGAGGCGCTGGTGTCCGAAATCGATGATTTTTTTATTCTCCGAGCCGCGCAGGATATCGATGATATGGTTGGCGCCGAACATCTCCCGGGTGCGCTTGATGCATGATAATAATTTCTGCGCCGCCACAGTGACGTCCTGCGTCGGCTGTTCCCCGCGCAGGCAGTTGTCGCACATGGCGCAATTTTCGCGCGTATAGGTTTCACCAAAGTATCGCAGCAGGGGAATCCGGCGGCATTGATGCGATTCAGCCAAATCCACCAGAGCCTGAAGATGCATCCGCGCCGCACGCTGTTCCTGCGTATTTTCCTTCTGATCGATGAAATAACGTATCTTTTGCAGATCACCATAGCCGAACAGCAGCAGGCAGTCGGCGCGCAGGCCATCGCGACCGGCCCGGCCGATCTCCTGATAATAGGACTCTATATTTTTCGGCAAATCGTAATGCACAACAAAACGCACATTGGGTTTATTGATGCCCATGCCGAACGCGATGGTGGCGATCATGATCTGGACGTCGTCTCTGATGAATTGATCCTGATTGGATTTGCGCACCCCATCCTCGAGCCCGGCGTGGTAGGGCAGAACCGAGTGGCCCAGGGCTGCCAGATATCCCGCGAGGCTGTCCACCTGTCTTCTCGAAAAACAGTAGATAATGCCCGACTGCTCCTTATGTCGATCCAGAAAATCGAGCAGCTGTGTTGCCGGATCGGTTTTGGCGACGATTTCCATGAACAGATTCTCGCGGTTAAAACTGGCGATGAAAGCGTTGGTGGATTCGAATTCGAGGGTTTCGACGATGTCTTTCTGCACCCGCGGTGTGGCCGTGGCGGTCAGGGCGATGAGGACCGCCCCGGGGAACGCCTTGCGCACACGCACCAGCCGGCGGTATTCGGGGCGAAAATCGTGGCCCCACTCCGATATGCAATGCGCCTCGTCGATGGTGAGACAGGAGAGCGTTTGTGTGTGCAGCATCTCGAGGGTGCGATCGGTGAGCAAACCTTCCGGCGCCATGTAGAGCAATTTGAGTTTACCGTCGGTCACCTGCTTCACCGTCGCTTTAAATTCAGCCGGCGACAGCGAGCTGTTCAAAAACGCCGCAGCCACGCCCAACTGCTGCAACTGTTCGACCTGGTCTTTCATCAGCGAAATCAGCGGCGATACCACCACAGTCAGACCGTCGAAGAGCAGCGCGGGAATCTGGTAGCATAATGATTTGCCGCCGCCGGTGGGCATGATCACCATGGTATCTCGCTTTTGCAGCAGGTTATCGATGATCTCCTGCTGCAACGGCCGGAATGCCTCGTATCCAAATACGCTCTTTAATATGTTCTGCGGAGTTTGTGGCAAATCAGTCCCAATGCGTGCATGCAGATTCGCTGTTAACCGGCTAATTAAAATGATAGGGCGTTACCCACAGGTTGAGCGAAATAATTTGTAGGCACCGAATCGGTGTTGCAGCCTGTAATCCGTAAAGGTCCGGATAAACATGTGCTGAAAGTAATGTAATCACGTTTACGATGTTTTTCAAGAGAAAAAATATTAATGACAAATGACGAATATCATTGCCGCCATTTCACATAGATTGCTGACAGAATGACAACAATGGCTTTGGGCGAATTCGCGCAGTCAGAGACCGCGCCCGGCCATAGGAGAATGCGTAACGTGAGGGATATTCCCTCGGGGGCAAGCGGGCACCCCTGACGCCCAAGGAAAAACCATAAGCGGATTGGTAAAGCCACTGTCCGCTCATACCCAAGCCAGGGTGCGCATCCCTATCCCGGCCCATCAATTTTCCCCGCCGATGCCAGATCGATAAACAGCGTCGCATTCGTATGGCGGCGAAGAATGGATGCCGGACAGTGCGTTGCAACAGGACCGAACAGAGTATCATGTACGGCGACCGATTTGCGGGCATCGGGAACAACACAACTGATCACCCGGCTGTTCATGATAGCGGGAATCGTCAGCGTCAGGGCATACCCGGGCACCTCTTGCAGCGATGCGAACCAGCCCTCTCCTAACTGCTGCTGCCGACAAGCCTGATCGAGGGTGACGACTTTGACCAGCCTGGGATCATGGAAATCCGCCACCGGAGGATCGTTGAAGGCGATGTGGCCGTTTTCGCCGATGCCGATGCAGGCCAGATCAATGACATGCGATTTGAGCAGATTTTCATACCTTTCTATCTCGCTGTCGATGTCTCCGGCATCCCCATGGAGAAAATGTATTTTGTGCGGCTTTACCGCATCTAAAATTCTCTCGCGCAGATATTTTCTGAAACTGGCCGGATGTTGATCCGACATGCCCAGATATTCATCGAGATGAAACACGGTTATCCTGGACCAGTCGAGCTTTTTGCTTTTCAAAGCATCAAAAAAAGTGAATTGCGAGGCGCCGGTGGCCAGGATGAGATTGGCGTTCCCTTGCTTTTCCAGAGCGGCATTTAAGGTGTCCGCCACAAAATCTGCGGCTGCGGCGCCCAGTTCAACATCGGTACGATAAATCTCCACGTTGAGACGATCTACTCTGAATGCGCGAAGTGGTCTGAATGTTGACATCAACGATCTCCTTTGAATCCTGATCGAGTCGTTCATATATTTTTTATCTTCCCTGGTATGGATACCCGGGCCCATACATTTCAACGAATCAGTAACTGCTTATTACTTTCGAGTGGGGCTGTCCAAAAAGTAATAAAAAGACACGTATTTGTGGGCTCTACATAAGCGCTGACAAAATATGATATCACCCTCACCCTGTACCTCTGCCATACCCAACTCCCGAACACACGATGCCTAATCCCTTTCACAAAACAACGTCCATCATGACGCGCCCTATCCGGCACCCACTCCCATCGCGCCTGTTCCCTTATACGCTATTTTC
>JAFGSU010000467.1 GCA_016934435.1 Candidatus Zhuqueibacterota bacterium
TGACATAATAACCGTCCAGGTCGGCGGTGGCGCCCAGAAGGGCCGCCGGCTTGATGGCTTTCCCGGCCTCCCAGACCGCCTCGATGATAATGTTACCACCCGGCAAGGGCTCGCTTGATGCCTGATCGATGAGTCGACCGCTGATCTTGCCGTTGGCGGCTGAAACCTGCCCGGTCAAAGCGAGAAAGAGTCCGCTCGCCAGCATATACAGCCAAGCCGCCCTTTGGCATCTAAACATATAGAATCCTCCTCATAGTAAGAGTCATAATAAAATTGTAACCATGCAAATGGATTCAAACCAGGATATCGAACAAAATAATTTTGGAATATTTTTCATGTGCTGTTGCAAAAATTACAGGTACTTGAGGAAATATTTTATAAAATTGGAAGTGGACCGTCTCAATTGTACTGCAAGACCGTGGGGCGCAGGAAAAAATAGATTTTTTATCCACCTGTCAGGGTATAATTTCTTGAAGGTTCTTGCTTTCATCCGGTTCGGCTGGGCAAAAACTCTTTATTAACATACAATCATTTTAATATATTCAACCAGCAATAGATTGTCAAGGAATTTTTTACTTGCTTTTTGCCGAGAGTTTTGTCATTTTTGCCTTAACGCTAACCGAGCATTCTTTTTAAAAAATTGAGGATATGATGGCTGTTATCGGCATGGATTTAGGCGGCACCAAACTATCGGCTGCTATTTTTGATATATCGGGCAAAATGGCCGAAAAAATGGTCGAGCCTCTGGCCGGGCGGCAGGGCGATAAAGTCGGTGAACTCATCGCACAGCAAGCTTCCGAATTGCTGCAACGAGCGAAGAGGGAAAAAATCGAGGTCACGGCGGTAGGTGTTTCCGTTCCCGGGATCTATTACACTAATAAAGGCACAGTATGGGCGCCCAATATTCCGGGATGGGACGACTATCCTTTGTTGGCGAAAATGCGCGCCCTGTTACCGCAGGAGACGTTGGAGATAAAAATCGATAGCGATCGCGCCTGTTACATTCTCGGCGAGACCTGGCAGGGCAGCGCCAGAGGCTGTCGCAACGCTATTTTTTTAGCGATCGGCACCGGCATCGGCGCCGGCATTCTCATCGACGGCCAGGTGCTGCGCGGCCATAATGATATCGCCGGCGCCGTCGGCTGGCTGGCGCTGCAGCGGCCGTTTAAACCGGACTATGCCTCCTGCGGCTGTTTCGAATACCACGCCTCCGGTGAAGGCATTGCCCAGGTGGCGCGCCAGTATCTGGCGCAGGACAAAGCCTATCAGGGATCGTTGCGCCGTTATGAGCCCTCTGCTATCAAATCCGCCGATGTGTTCGCGGCTTTTGATGAGGGCGACAAGCTGGCAAGGCGGGTGATCGAAGAAGCGATAGCCTGCTGGGGCATGGCAGCAGCCGATCTGATCAGTATCTTCAATCCGGAAAAGATCATTTTCGGCGGCGGCGTCTTTGGCCCGGCGGCTCAATTCCTCGAGCAAATTTACCGGGAAGCCATTAAGTGGGCGCAGCCCATCAGCTTTCAAAAGGTTGAATTAACCGTATCTTCCCTCGGCGGCGACGCCGGTTTGATCGGCGCAGCAAGATTGGCGCGGGAATATCTATAATAGTTGCAGGTTGCAGATTTAAGGTTTCAGGTGGCGGATAGCAGATAGCAGGTTGAAAGTTGCAGGTTACAAGTTGAAATTATATTTCGAGCGCCAAAATTTATCAACCTTATACCTTCAATCTTCAATATTTAACCTGCAACCTGTAACTCTCTTTTAACCATGCCATGGATCAAATATTCCATCACATATCATGGGAGAAACTATGTTTGTCAACCGCAAAACCATCTTTGTTGCCGCCTGTCTGGCGATGTTCATTTTCGGCATCGTTATGACCATCCTCGGTTCGGTGCTGCCGTCGTTGATCGAAGCATTCGGCATCGACAAGGCCAATGCGGGATCGCTTTTTCTGGTCATGACCATCGGCATGATGCTCGGATCGCTGGTATTCGGCCCCATTGTCGACCGCTACGGCTATAAACTGCCCCTGATCGTCTGTACGATGCTGATTCTGATCGGACTTGAAATCATCGGCCACACTCACACTTTTGACTTGCTTCGGCCGGCCATGTTCCTGATCGGGTTAGGCGGCGGCGTCATCAACGGCGGCTCCAACGCGCTGGTGGCCGACATCAGCGAAACCGACCGCGGCGCCAAACTGAGCTTGCTGGGCGTCTTTTTCGGACTCGGCGCTTTTTCCATACCCATGCTGCTGGGGATTCTGTTGAAATATTTTGACTATGCGACGCTGACCTCGGCAGTAGGCTGGAGCGTCGCCCTGCCGATCCTCTTTTTCATAGCGGCAAAATTCCCCGATCCCAAGCAAAAACAAGGGTTTCCGATTCGCCAGGCCGCGAAACTGATCAGGGAACCGGCGCTGCTGCTGTTCGGCTTGATTCTTTTTTTCGAGAGCGGTATGGAAATCACCGTGGGCGGGTGGTCTTCGACTTTTTTCAAGGAAGAACTGGCGCTGCTGCCGTCTCGCGCCGTTTTTTTTCTGTCGTTTTACTGGCTGGCGATGATGGCGGCGCGATTGCTGATTCCTGAACTGCTCAAGCGTTATCGTCCCGGTACCGTTATCCGCGCCTTTTTTGCCATCGCCTTTTGCGGCGCCTTGTTGATGATCTTTTCAGATAGCATCCGGGTAGCCCTGCCCGGACTGATATTGCTCGGATTTGGTTTTGCCGCCGCATTTCCAGTCATCCTGGGATTCATCGGCGATCGCTATCCGGCCCTTTCCGGCACCGCTTTCAGCATCGCCTTCGTCATGGCCCTGATCGGCGGCAGTTTAATGCCTTATGCCTCAGGCTTTTTAGGCAACGCCTTCGGTTTGAGAACAGCCTTTGTTTTGATACCGTTGAGCCTTTTCTGTATGACGATCATCTTCTCCATAGCCTTGAGAGTCGCTGCCAAGCATTCAACGCATTGATTGGGTGATTGCAGATATATTTGCGATTCCGGCGGCTGGCCCATGATCCATTCGATACAATGGGTAGCGCCGAATCGGAGGAAATTTGTTCTGTTCAAAAATTTTCAAATTATCTTTATTAAAAACTAAATAATATCCGATTGCATAATTTTTAAACAAGGAGAACCCGGATGCTGGCTAAACAATGGATTAGCAATGCCCGCGGAGTCATGGATAAAATTGAAGCCACACAGATGGAACATATTCAAAAAGCCGCGGCGCTCATGGCCGAATCCATCGCCGCCGGTCGCTGGGTGCATACCTTTGGCTGCGGCCATGCCACCCTGCCGATCGAGGAGATGTACCCGCGCATCGGCGGGTTCGTCGGTTTTCACCCGATGCTGGAAATTCCCCTGACTTTCTTCACCCACATCACCGGCGAGATGGGCGTGCACCAGTTCGTCTTTTTAGAGCGAGTGGAAGGATACGGCAAAGAGATTATGAAAGGCTATCAATTCGATGCGCGCGATACCATGTGGCTGTTCAGTCATTCCGGCATCAACAACGTCAACATCGACATCGCCCTGGAAGCCGGGCGTCTGGGCATGAAAGTGGTAGTATTCGGCTCGGCGGCGGAATTTGCCGACAAAAAAACGCGCCACTCCTCCGGCAAAAAGATATTCGAATTGGCGGATGTGGTGGTAGACACCTGCGTGCCGGCCCAGGACGCCTCGGTGCCGCTGACTAACCATGTCGATAAAATTGGACCGGTATCCACCATGGCGTTCGTCACTGCAGTGTGGATGACGGTGTGCACAGTGGCGGAAATCCTGGTGGAAAAAGGCCACCGGCTCTACATCCATCCCTCCCACAATGTGCCGGGCGACACCACGGCGCGGCAGCGGTTAGATGAGGCGCTGGCGGAGTATAAACGCAGGATCGCGGGAGTGTGAAAAGGGACGAGGGTTGAGATAACGGAGATCGGTGGCGGAGGTTGGAGATCAAAAGTCGGAGATTTTGAATCTACAGTTTTTAACCTGCAACCTTCACCCTATAACATGTAACCAGCACCCTGTAACCTGCAACCTGGTTCTTGCAACAATCCCGCCATTAATTCTTTTACAAAAACAAAA
>JAFGSU010000468.1 GCA_016934435.1 Candidatus Zhuqueibacterota bacterium
CCTGCATCAATACCACGCCCATCCAGGATGCATTTTTGGATAAGGGGCTTGTCGTCGAGCTAAAATCGGCGATGATGCTATCGGTACCGCTCACCGCCATGCCCATTTCGCCCATGATCCAGGGGCCGTAGGATGGCATTGCAGTCTCTGCATAAAATTCGCATTTCGGTGTGATGGTGGTCATACCCAGCGGCAGCTTTGCCGGTTTGCAGGTGGAATCGCTCGCGATGTTTGGGGGGAATTTTAGGGTGATGTCGGCGCTGGCGCCGTCGGCGGTCAGCAGGAGCGAATCGATATACGCCGTAAAGTTGTCCACGGATAGGCTCAGAGATTTGGGGTAGACCACTTTGGTTGGATAGGCAGCAATGCCGTCGGTGACGCGCCCGAGGTTGGGGCGACCGCTTACCGATACGATGGTCAAACTGTCAAAATGAACCAGTACTTGCCCTTCAGGCGTAAACGTTTTCGCGGTCTTGATATACTCATCCCTGGCTGCGAGGATGTTTTGGTCTGTTTTGTCATCCAGATATAACTGCAAGTCCACGGTATCGCCGATATGTACATCCGGCTTGACAATTTTTGCATCCTCGATACCGATTTGCTTCACCGGATCAACGACCTGGGCGACCACCTGGAAGCCGGTGACGGTTATTATGGACTCCAAGTAGAGTATGCAATCAAAATTCGTCCAGGCTGCGCCGCTCAAACCGGTGGCCTGCTGCTTTTTAAAAGCCCACACGCCTTTATCGATGTATTGATCGACCAACAGGACGAAATCGCCGATGAGCAGGGTGTCGGGAAGGTTTCTGTAGAATGGCGGATATAAAGCGCTGATAGCGTCGTTGACTCTGGTCATGATGGTATCACGCATATCAAACGGGTCGAATTCGACGTCTTCGGCATGATCCACATAATCCCTGATATTCTGCAGTTCATCGAGGGTTTGCCGGTAGGTTTCCTGGCTCAGCTGATCCCGCAGGTCTTTTACCTTTGTTTCGTTCTGTTTGATAAATCCGTCTTTGAGCCATTTGAGAGTTGCCTTGCGATATTGTTCATTGGCTTTTTCGCTTTTCTCACGTGCGCTGCGTATATCTCCCTCTTCGGCTTTATGCATGGCTTCAAAGAAAAAGCGTTCAGCGCTGGTAACCTCATCCGGCGCTATCTGTCCCATAGCTAATTTCTGGAATCTGCTGCGCGTCGTTACCAATTTTTCCATCGCCACTCTGGAAACGCGTGTGGCTTCGAAGGCCAGGTCCAATGATTCGTTTGCCTGCTTGATCTGTCCCCGAATCTTTGCTAATTTTTCCCCCTTTTTGAAATCCAGCAGAGCGGATTGGTACAATTGAAAAGCCCTGTTGTAATTCTGCGAAGCGTAAAAAGGCACCTGATCTTCTTTGGCTTCTTCGAATCGTTCCAATAAAGGGCCGAACATGGCCTGTTCGACCTGCCGAGTCTGGGCAAATAAATGCGGCATAGGCGTTACGAACGCTGAAAATACGATCACCAGCGCCAGTTGTGATATTAATCTGCGAAAAGGATTGGATTTCATATTTTTCTCCTGCGCTTTTACATGATATGGCCGGGAATGGATGGTACAGGTGTTCCCTTTTATATGGTTTCATCCTCAAATAGTCGTACGACAAAATAGGTCTGATCCGCCAACCAGCAAGCAATCCATTTTTTTTTCGATCTGACCATTGATTTACGTCCCAATTGCGGCGAAGGGTGCGGTACTTTTTCATACATAAACAGATAGATGGCATCTTCCATGCGGGACTGCAAATATTCGCCGTCCTTTGTGCCCGCAAAGGCTTTATTTTGCAAAAAATCTGCGAGTTCTGCGTGTGCGACTCTTTGATATTTATGCCGATTTTTTATTTTCACCGGAATGTCGGACTTGAAGCCATAGTATGTAATGGATAGAATGCCGCCGGGATAATCGATGGATTCCGTCTTGCCGGATAAATGGTGTATTTTGATGATTGGTGTATCGAAATCCGAAGTGTAGGCATCTCGCACGAGTTGCTTGACGTGAAGATCAGTACAGCTTGACAAAAGCAATAATATGATATTTAAGTATCTGAGACCAGACATTATCATAGCTATACTCCAAAAGTGCCGGAAAAATGATTTTTGGGCCTCGCTCGAGACTGTTTTTACATGATCTGTGCCTTATAACCTTTATGCGCATCCTTTCATTTTTTGAGATATGGTCATTTTCCTTATCGCATCAGCATCATCTTGCGGGCGGAGCGATCGCTATCGGTCTGCACCTGATAAAAGTACATGCCTGACGCCACCTGGTTGCCGTGCTTATCCAAACCGCTCCAGGTGAGTTCATGGGCGCCTGCGTCCAGCCTCCGATCGAGCAGCTTTATGACTTGCTCTCCTTTTAGATTGAAAATTTTCACCGTCACTCTGGAGCTTTTGTCCAGATTGAAAAGAATGGTAGTTTCCGGATTGAAAGGATTGGGAAAATTTTGCTCCAGGCTGAAACGATCCGGTATGGTGTGATTTGCCGCCGTTGGATGTTCCACCGCCGTACCCGTTTTCCAGGGTCCTTCGATGCAAACCTGCATATTCTGACCGGAGGCGCCGATATTTTTGATGACGAATCCGCTCGGGGTGCCGTCGTGCCAGTCGAGCGCCACATCATATCCGGTGACCGGATCCGAACCGTCCCACAGGGCCTTGGTATTATCAAACGGAGGGCCGTAGACCGGTCGGATCATGCGGATGACTCGTCTGCCCCAATCGTCGGGACCTATGGTCGCCCAGTTGGCCGGATCGACGCCGGTCGGCGCCGGAAGATTTTTATAAATGTCCGTATCCTCCATGATGTGCCAGATGGCCATGCCCTGATCCGGCAGATTCGAATCGTAGACCAGATTCGGCTGGCGGTTTTCGAGGATGAAATACTCGCCGACGCCATGCACCGGATCGTGCAATACAAAGGCCACGTGAGAAGTTTCCACCGCCTCCAGGGGAATGCACTGGTTTTCCCACAGAATGGCCGGCTGGATCCAACCCAGCCTGATTTTATGAAACGGGTCGAGGTGGTTGTCGAATAGGGTGGCATCCATCAAAGAATAAACACCCGCGGCATAGGGGAAGAAGAAAGTATAATACATATCCGGCAAATTAAGGAACAGATGGCTGAGCTCATGCGCCGTCAGTCCCAGTTGCGGCGGGGCGCCGATATAGGCTTCGGCGATGAGGGGAATAGTGACGCCGTCGACCACCAGCGGTTCCCAGCTGGGGTGTTCCCTGCCGGCGGGCACTCTTACGGTTCCGAATGGAGAATTTTGCGGAATGACCATGAGCACGCCCAGTTCATCGGTTTCCAGCGTACCGTTACCGTTTTTGTCGTAACTGGCAAAATCGAATGTTGCATCTGCTTTGCGCACAGCCTCGGCCCATTTTTCCACGTGGCCGTGAATCCAGCCGTCGTTGTTGCTGTCGCCGGTGTCTTCCGGTCCCCAGTAATGGTCCCACGGTTTGTCGGCATCGTACCAGCCTTTAACGCCGGCCTTGTTCATGAAAAACAGATTGTTTGAATTTTCGATAAAATAGTCGCGCACACTGGGATTCGCGCCAAAGATGAGATTTTCCACATCCGTTTTGCCGGGCGCGGGATCGGTGGGACGGTGCGGATCCCATAGAATGACCAGCAAAGGATGATCGCCGACGGCGGGTTTGACGTCGTTGAAGGGATCGGTCATATTCGGACAGGGCGTCCGGGAGGTGTAGATGGTCATGTTACGGTCGCCCAGGTAGGCGGTACCGCCGGCATCCACACAGTATTGCATGGTAACCTGATGCGCCCCGGAACCGATGAGGCTCATGAAATTCATGCTGCAGGTGCCGTAGAAAGCTGAACTGCTGAATACGACATCGTTCGGATCGCGGGTTTCTCCGTCCACCATGGCGCGCACGAACATGCGTTTACCAGGTGTGACCTCAGCTTCCGCCGAGAAGCAGACCAAAATATTGCCGTTTTCCGGGCAGTTCAGAGTCGTGGTCATATCCGGAATATCGACGAATGTGCCGGAGGTGGTGGTCACATCCGGTCCGCTGGGGGCGCTGATGGATTTGATACCGCCCAGTCCTTCGGCAAAGCTGTCATCGGAGGAACGGGAGAAAGTAAAGGAACGGTCGCCCATATAAGCTGTGCCGCCGCTGTCCACCAGCCATTGCACTTTGACGGCATGGGACCCGGCCGTTACATTTTCTTTAACAAAGGTGAAACTGTGCGTGCCTTTGAAAGCGCCCTGAGCAAAGACAACGTCCGCCGGACTGCAAGTCTGCCCATCCACCAGGGCGCGCAGGAACATGCGCTTGCCGTTGGTCACTTCCGCTTCGGCGGATATTGTGATGACGGCGTCGCCATCAGATGGCATTTCAATATTGTAGGAGAGATCCGGAATGTCGACAAAATTACTCGAATTGGTGGAGATATCCGGTCCGCTGGGCGGCGCCACGGTATTAATCCAGTCCGGCGCCTGGATGACGCATACCGCACGGTCACCCAGATAGGCGGTGCCGCCGCCGTCCACTTTATACTGCATTCTGACCTCATGGATGCCGCCGTCGACGTCTGCAGTGAAATTGAAAGCGTGGCAGCCTGTGAAGCCGTCGTTGGCTAGAATAACATCACTCGGAGATGTCGGAGAACCGTCTATCTGGGCTCTTATGAACATGCGTTTTCCGGACGTCACCTCCGCTTCCGCCGACATCATGATGATGAGGTGGGAGGGATTGTACTGATAGAAATAAAATGTCATTTCCGGAATATCGACGAATGTGCTGGATGTGGTGGTTACATCGGGACCGCTGGGCGCCACCTTGAATAATACATAAGGCGGGCCCTGGGCGAACGCCAGCGCCGCCATGAGTAGCAGTGTGAGACTCGCTATCATCAGTATATTTGTTTTTGATGATTTCATGGTTTTCTCTCCTTCCAATTAATAGGATAGTTTTTGATAATCCAGATATGGATCGATACGAACAATCTATCCAATCATCTCGCGTTTTTCAATCGGTGTCATCCCCTATTTTATTTAGTGGTTAACCCCCAATTTTTGCCAGAAAAGGGTTGCATGATTGAAATTTTTTGCTAATTTAACATTAAAATCCCCCTTTAACAAGAAGGTCACACAGAACCACTGTCGTATTTTCCGTTGTATGCCATCAAGATGGACCGCAGGAGCACTTTCTCCACCAAATGGGTCCGGAATAAGCGGTTAACACCGAATTTGAGAGATGCATGAGAAAATCCACATCGTTTATATTCTTGCTGACCTGTCTGCTGCTGTCGTCGCCCGCCGCCGCACAACTTTTTCCGGATCATGAGATCAGATTCGATCACCTCCTTCCCGGAAGCAACATGACCGAAAACAGCATCAATTGTTTTTTACAGGACCGGCAGGGATTCATGTGGATCGGCACTAAAAATGGGCTGTTTCGCTACGATGGACATGAAATGAAATCCTGCGAATTGCCGGCCAAACCGGGAACGTATCTCAAGGGAAGTTTTATTCGCTGCCTGTGCGAACTTGCCCGCGACGAGCTCCTGCTGATCGGCACCGACGAGGGCGGACTTTATGTCTATGACAAGAAAACCGGCCATTTTACCCAGTATATTCACCTTCTGCATGACTCTACCACGATCGGCAGCAATAAAATCTTTGATATGCTTGAGGACCGAGAGGGTCATATCTGGATTGCAACCGCCCATGGAGGACTCAATTTATTCGATATTCAAGCCAAACAATTTTCACGATACTATATCGATGCCGAAAAAAGTAAGAGTAACGAGGATAATTTTTTTAAATGTCTATATCTGGATGCTCAAGATGGATTGTGGGTGGGGACCCGGTATTCAGGTCTCTATCTGTTCGACCGAAAAAGAAAAACTTTTCGGATCATGTTCCGCGAAACCGATGATCCGGAGAATCGTCTTCATAATGAAGTCTGGAGCCTGTGCCAAGATCATAATAATAACCTCTGGATTGGAACCGAGGAAAAGGGATTATTTCTATTGAAGGGAGAGCGGGACAAAAACTATCGAATTGAAAAATTGGGGAAAGCGGATGGTTTTTTTCACAAAGCGGCGGTTAAAGTTTTTTGCGATCAAACGGGTACCATCTGGGTAGGCGCCTGGGCCGGCGGCCTGTATAAATACAATCAAAAGACAAAAAAGTTCATTTTATACCAAAATGATCCGGAAAATCCACAAAGCCTGAGCAGCAATCATGTCCTGACTGTTTACCAGGACAGGGCCGGTTCCATCTGGATCGGCACCCATGCGGGTGGCATCAACGTCATCCAACCGCAAAAATTCAAGTTTCACGCCTACCAATTCAATAAATATAAAAAAAATACCATCCACATCAATCAGGTTCGATCGATATTATATGACAAAGCTGCTAATATATTCTGGTTGGGAACCGCTAAGGGATTGATCAAACTGAATATAAAAACAGGAGAAAAAAGCAATTTTTGCCATATTCCTCACCAAAAAGAAAGCCTTCTTCATGACGCCGTCAATACCATGTGTACAGGCAAAGAGCCCGATATCCTCTGGATCGGCACGCCGTTGGGCCTGTCGCGCCTGAATACCAGGACCAACCGCTTTAAACATTACCGCACAGATGTTATATACCGCGATGGACCCAGCAATATCAATATATCCGATATGATTCTGGACAACCAGGGCATCCTCTGGATCGGATCCACGCACATCGGCCTGATCCGGTTCGATCCGGTCAGAGAAACATTTAGACTGTTCCCGGACTATACCGCCAATTCATCGCCTTTCGCTTCTGTGCAATCCATTCTTGAATACGATGATCAACTGCTCTATCTCGGCTGTTACGAGGGATTGCTTGTTTTCAATAAAATGACGGAAACGTTTTCGCCGTTTTCACAAGATGAAACTCTTGTAGCATTGACTACATTTGGAATTACATCGATGCATCGCGATGCTGAAAATATTCTCTGGATAGGGACTCCCACAAACGGACTGGTAAAATACGATCCCTCAAACCATACTTATAAACAATTCACCCAAAAAACCGGTCTCGCCTCAAATGCTATCCATGGCATCCTGGAACATCGAAATGGGATTTTTTATATCAGTTCCGATCGGGGCATTTCATACTTTGACAGCTATCAGGAACAGTTCAAAACATATGGCATGGAAGATGGAATGCACGGAACGGAATTTTTTGCAAATTCGTATTATAAATCCGGGGACGGCAGGATGTTTTTCGGCGGTGTGAACGGCTTGACATTTTTCGATCCTGAAAAAATGCCGAAGAATGAATATATTCCGCCGATTCATATCACCAGATTGGAAATTTTATATAGGCAGCAACAGGTTTTTGATAATCTCCTGTATACCTCTTATATAGAATTGCCTCATACCATGAATTCCTTTTCGTTTGATTTTATCGCTCTAAATTTTATTAATTCTCATAAAAATAAATATTTGTACATGCTCGAAGGTTATGACCAGGAATGGCAGGAGGCCGGAAGCACCTGTAATGTAATTTATAAAAATGTAAAGCCGGGTGAGTATACCTTTCGAGTGATCGGTTCGAACAACGACGGCATCTGGAATGAAAAGGGAGATGCTTTAACGCTCTATATCAAACCGGCGATCTGGCAGACGATAACTTTTAGAATTTTTATTTCCGTTCTGATACTCGTTATCGTGGGCTATGTCATTCGCCGGCGTTTTTACCTGTTGAGACGGGATGCGGAAATACGTCGTCGCTTTACGCACGATCTGATTAAAAATCAGGAATCGGAACGCAAACGCATCGCCGCTGAACTGCACGATAGCCTGGGGCAGGATTTATTGGTGATCAAAAACCGGACTACTGTAGCCCTGCGTAAGGATAATCGACGCGGTAGTAAAGATAATCAACTCGAACAAATTTGCGCGATCGCAGATGAAGCCATCAGCAATATCCGCCGGGTCGCCCATAACCTGCATCCCTATCAACTGGAAAAGTTAGGGCTGACCGATTCGCTAAAATCCATGCTCGATAAAATAAATGAGGCGTCAACCATTGAAATAGAGTATGAAATGGATAATATCGACGGCCTGCTGGCGAAAGATCAGGAGATAAATTGCTATCGCGTCCTTCAGGAGTTGTTGAACAATATCCTCAAACATTCAAAAGCGGTGAAAGCGTGGATCAAAGTGCATCGACTGTCAAAATTTATCGAATTGGATGTGCAGGATAACGGCGTCGGTTTCGATCATGAATCGGTCAGAGACAGCGGCCACGGATTCGGGCTCACCGGTGTGCAGGAACGCGTCGATATTCTTAAAGGCAGACTCGCCGTCGAATCGGGTAAAAAAGCCGGCACCCGTTTTGTCATCGAGATTCCCATTTGATACAGAAATTGGATAAACAGAGCGTATGATGAAAAGACAAATAAAGTTGCTCATCGCCGATGATCACCCTCTATTTTTGAAGGGTTTACGGGAAATCATCGCCGAAGAACCGGATTGGATTGTGGCAGCGGAAGCGCATGACGGACAGCAGGCGATGGACCTGATCGAACAAGTACGACCCGATATCGCTATTCTGGACATCAATATGCCGCACAGGGACGGGCTGGAAGTAGCTGAATGGGTGCAGGAAAATAAATTGCCCGTTTCCATCATCATCCTCACCATGTATGATGATGAGCTGCTGTTTAAAAGAGCCGCTGCTCGGGGCGTCAGGGGCTATGTGCTGAAAGAGAGCGCCATTGATGATATCGTTAATGCCATCGAAAGCGTTGCCGCAGGAAAAACATTCGCCAGTCAAAAACTGACCCATTCCCTGCTGAAAAAGGGACCTGACCATCCCGATATACATAAATTTGATCTGACCAGAATGGAGCGGAAAATTGTTCGATTAATCGCCGAGGATCACACGACAAAATCCATCGCCGAGAAATTGTATGTCAGCATCAAAACCGTTGAAAATCACCGTTCCAATATCTGCAAAAAATTAAACCTGTCCGGCAACAATGCCCTGCTGCGCTATGTTCTGGAAAACAAAGAGGCCATCCTGCGATCGCTAATTGAACGAAATCGCGAATGAACAGATAGCTGGCCTTTATAATCTTCTCGGGGCGGCGGCATCACACACCCATTTTTATTCCCGCAACTTGTGCTGACAATAGGGGCACACCTGCCAATCCGGCGCTATGATGCGTTTGCACGAGGGGCAGGTCTCCTTCTGGGCGGCGCCGCAATAGGGACAGACCATAAAATCATGGCTGATCAGTCTGCCGCATTGCAGGCATGCGCCCTGGTTGGGCGTAGTGATGCCGGGCATGCTGCCGGAACGCACCAGCAGATAAATAACCAGGCCGATGATACTGCCGAACCAGACCAGAATGCCCCATAGCAATCCGTTCAATCCCCGTTTCTGGGCGTCAAAGTATACCCAGATTACCAGCACAAACCAGACTATCAACAGCAGAATGGCCGGTATGAACACGAACGGCAGCCTGATCCCGTGATGGACGCCAAACGGAAAATACATGGTGATGAACAGAAACGGCAAAACCATGAGAAGTAAAATGACTATGAGAACCGCCAGTCCGGCTTTGTTCGTTGAATTGTCAGGCGTTGACATGACTCGTTCCTTTCTTTTGTATAAAATCAATAATATGTACACAAAATGATTTAACCCTGCAGGTGAATCAGCTGATTGCCCTGCAAGATTTCCGGTTCATCCGGATCGAATGGTGCCCGGTGATTTCCGACAAATAAAGATAATGGGTGACAGGGCGCATAAAAAGATGTTCTGTGTCAGGAAGAGTATCGCAAAAATATACCAGAACGTGTTTGAGGTCAGCGTCAAACCTGAAATACATCCAGTATAGAGCACGGCCAGACTCAGGGCGAAGCGAGGTGATCGCCAGAAAACATCGCCGTTAAAGAGTTGGTGCGTCCTGGTTCGATGCCCTGAACGCAGCCGTGCCAGGCTCGAGCTCAGCACGCGCTCTTTTAAACCGTTCGGTGTCGGCCAATCCGTTGTCTGATCGGCGATATAGAACAGCTGCTGATAGTCGGCGTGGAACTCGGCGCAGGCCTTACAGCCGCGAAGATGGTGTGCAACGGCCCTATCCGTTTTACCATCCAGAATCTGTTTTTGCACGGTCGAACATCTCATAGGCGTCACCTCAGTCAAGGGAGTTTTCGAGTTCTTTACGTAATTTGACCACGGTTTTATGCAGGGTCGCTTTTACGGTTCCTTCGGCCAGGTTCAACATCCGGGCGATCTCGGCCATTTTAAATCCTTCGTATGCGGCCAGGAGAAAAATGGTTCTCTGCCGGGCGGTCAATTTTTGCAGCGCCGCCGACAGGTCCTGGCGCAGCTCGTATGCTTTATCGAGCATATGGCCCGATTCGGCTACAGCGGGCACGCATACCGATTCTTTTTCGGGGCTCATGCCCGGATATTCAGGCATGAAAAAACGGCGTATGTATTTCTTTCGCAGCTCGTCCCGGAAATAATTGGCCGCTACGGTGAACAGCCATTTTTTGAAATCCTGAATGGTTTTTTTCGCGCGCAAATGATCGGCCACCCGCAGCCAGACTTCCTGAAACATGTCCTCGGCCCAAGATGGATCCCCGCTGGCGCACAGCAAGTAGCGATAGACCGCATTCTGATAGCGTTTATACAGTTCGCCAAAAGCACGGCTATCCCCCTGACCGGATTGTACTATCAATTGGGCGTCGGTTTCAACCATTCATAATTCTCCGTCGTTCACTTATAAGGACGTATGAATAGGGCAAAAGGTTTACTCGACAGCTGTGATATTTTTGCTGCAGCAAAAATAATCGCGCCCGGTGTATCCCATTTTGGAATCTGTTGAGAGGATGTGAATCCACCCTTCCGCTCGAATCCAGGCGCCGGTTGAGTGAATATAGGGCCGATTGTTGTTTCGGTGTTCCCTCATTTTCCGCTTGATCAGTAATGCATTATTATGTAATTTTACCTAAATTTTCGCCACAGTAATACGTTTTTTTGTTATTTTGTGCAAAATAATCTTGCTATGAAGCGACTCGATAATCCCTTACAGTCAGGTTGGTTGGTATGAGCGATAATACCATCACTGTCGAAGGAATCGTGATACAAGGCCATGGGGTGGCGTCGCAAAAATCGGAGCATTATCCCGACGGCACCATCATTCTTCAGTTGCCCTATTTTAAGCAATTGGGATTGGACCTGACGCCTTATTTTCGCGGCACCTTGAACATCACCATCCGGCCGCATCAATTTTTCATGAAGAATCCGCAGTATCATTTTAAGAAGGTGGAATGGACCCAGGCGCACCCGCCGGAGGATTTTTCTTTCAGCAAATGCGGGGTCATCTTTAAAGATAAAAAATACCAGGGCTGGATTTATTATCCCCATCCCGAGACGAAGAAACGGCATTTTAAAGATGATTCAATTATCGAGGTCATCGCCATGTTTATTCCGGATATCGGTTACGGCGACAAAGTGTTGCTGGAATTGGATGCAAGAGAGGTGGGGATACGATAAACTAATGATTAGAGACGGCGTTGTGAATTGTAGCAAAAAAATGGATGCTTGAATGACAAAAGATACCATCGGTTTTCGACAGCGTCTGAAAAGGGGAGACGTACTTTTGGGAACGCTGATGAGTTTCAATTTTGCGGAAGTGGCCGAGCTGTTAGCAAAAGCGGGATTCGACTGGCTGTTCATCGATGCCGAACACGGCACTTGTGATGTACGTGACCTGCAGGCGATGCTGCAGGCCGCCGATCCATACACGGAATGCGTCATCCGTATTCCGGCGCTGGACGAGGGCATGATCAAACGAGCGCTGGACATCGGCGCCTCCGGCCTGATTATTCCGCAAGTAAATACAGCGACCATAGCCGAGAATGCCGTCAGGTGGGGACGCTATCCCCCTGAAGGCAGTCGCGGACTCGGTCTGGCGCGCGCGCAGGGGTATGGTTTCGAATGGCAGTCGTATGTAGCGCATGCCAATGAACGAATCGCATTGATTGTTCAGGCCGAAAGCGCGGAAGCGGTGCGCAACATTATAGACATCGTCACCGTACCGGGCATCGATGCGGTATTGATCGGCCCGTATGATCTGTCCGCCAGTCTTGGTTTACCGGGCGAGTTGATGCACGCTGATGTAGTGGGAGCCATCGAAAAGATCACGCGCGCCTGTCGGGCGAAGAGAATGCCGTTAGGCATTTTCGGGCTGACGGCTGAAGCGGTTAAACCGTATCTTGAACGCGGTTTTCAATTGATCGTCGCCGGCGTCGATGCAACGCTGCTGGGGTATGCAGCGAGAGAACTGGTGCGGGAATTACAGAATTGAACCGGGCCCATTCTGTATTAGGGGCACTGGCACAAAAGACCCTGGGATTGCGCTTTTTACGATCCCGGCGTTGTCACCCTTCGTCCCCAGGCTCAGGAGACTGTCTGAAAACGCAATTAAAATTCACACAAAGCCGCAAAGCGCACAAAGAAAATACTTTGTGTCTCTTGTGTGAATAATAAATGATATCCATTCGCTAGGCTGATCAAAAAAATAATTGATGCCGTTGCCGATGCCGGTTATTTTGAGAGAGAAAACATCAAAAAATGTCATGATGATCAGATCAACTAATATTCAATAAAAGCATCAATCGCATAATTGCAATTGTGTTTTTCCCACCCCTCTCTTGGCGGATTGGAAGTAATGTAAAAACGACGATAGCCGTTCAAAGAGGTGGAATTGCTGTCCGTACTCACGGCGTAGAACGTCGAGGTGTGAACAGCCAGATAAAACGTCCGGTAATTGGTTATATCAAAACTAAGGTTGAATTCATTCCAACCGGTTGCGTTGATATCAAACGCAGTTGATGTGTACAGAATATCCTTCGGTTCGTTGCTGCTGTCGTTATAGATTGAAAAGGTAGCCTGGGCCGGAGTGTTATAAATGGTTGGAATGTGAATGCGCACTTTTTTAATATTGCTCGAGGTCACGTCCAAAGGTTTTACAAATTTTTCCGCTAAGCGAGTATAGGAAAATCCCAGTCGCGGATTATGTTGATAGAATCCTTCAAAAAGACCATCATCATTATTTGAGAGCCATTTTTCACTCTTTTCTTGAGAAGCTTTTTCGAATTTAACATTATTCAGGACCGGATGGGTGGTTGGAGAAGCTTCTGCAATCACCTCGGTTAGATTATCGGCTGCGAACACCTGCAGAAGCAGGTCGTAATCGCCCTCCGTCAATTCAGTATTGGGGTTGCCGATTTCGAGATAAACTGCATCCTCCGTCGTCTCGCCTTCTATGATAAAGGCTGAGGATTCAAAATAGGTGTTATAGGGTTGAGCGGCATTGCCGGTATGGTTACGAACGCCTATCTTAACCGCAACCCGAAATTGGCCGACGTTGGTATCCAGATTAAAGTTCAACCTGGCGTACGACGAATAGCCGTCGTGATCGGTATCGACGACATTGGTGAACCATACATTTTTAATGAACACTTTCGGAGTTTCCGAATCGGTCGGATTCTTGGACGGGCAGTGCAGACAAATCATACCGATACAAATTACCGGGAGAAAATACCACCTATTTTTCATAATACACCTCCGATGATGATGAAAACCGGCAGCTGGCGAAAAGTGTGATCCGCGCAGCTATGGTCAAATTTGGTCTGTAGAAGACGCGTCCGGTCGAGGCACGGAGTGACCGATGCCTGCTGTTCGACTCTGGCTGCATCATGATAATATGCCGCTACCCAGGATAATTTTGTACGCGTGCCTTATATACACAAGAGTCGCAATACTTTCATATAAACCAGATGCAGAGCTACGCAGAGTTATTTTTCAATTTCCCTTTTATATCTCATTCTTACATAAAATTTTAGGTTAGCTCTCATCAGCGCGCTCTGCGAACTGGATTAATATAAATTTCAAACTCGTGCCGCTGCTTTAGCGCCGGCAGGTTCGATCGCGAACGCCACGTACGGCTGAAACCCAACAAAACAGCCTGCATCCTAAGGGGCTTGCGCTAAACTGCGTCGTAAAGCGGTTTCTGCGCTGACCAATCGAACCGAATGGAAAAACGCAGCAACATCCGGGAACTATCCATTTTCACACACTAAATCCAGCCTGGTGACGAGGGCAATCGCCTGCTGCCAACTGTAAACTGCCAACTGCCAATCGCCAACTGTTATCTCCTCCGCCTGCCGGCCCGCACTTTCTCCTCCTTCATCCGCCATTGCCCGTCCTCAAAATAGGCGGTCCAGCCACTAGGTTCGCCGGATTCGGTCATGCCCACCAGGTACTGGATTTTCTCTTTTTTCTTGAATCGAATCTCGAACGGATGGCCGTTGGGATCGGTCTGCGGCGCGTCGGCGAGATAATGGAACTTGGGGTCCAGCTGGGTGCGGTGCCGCGCCAGGTCCGCCACTTTGGGGCTGGTGGTCTCGCGCGATTTCGGAAAGGTATGCGCCGCTAAAAACAATCCGGCGGCGCCGTCGCGCAGGAGAAAGTAGGCGTCCGATTTCTTGCACTTCAGTTCCGGCATGGGCACCGGATCGGATTTGGGCGGCGCCGGCTCGCCGCTGCGCAGCAGTTTGCGCGTATTTTTACAGTCCGGATATTTTGTACAGGCAAAATACTTGCCGAACCGGCCGGTGCGCAGCTGCATCTCAGCGCCGCATCTGTCGCAGATCAGCGTCGGACCATCGTATCCCTTTAACTTGAATTGTCCCTCTTCGATTTCCCAGCCGTCGCAATCGGGACTGTTGCCGCAGACGTGCAATTTGCGATGGTTGTCCACCAAATAGCTGTCCATGGCAGCGCCGCATTTCCGGCAGCGGCGTTTGTGCAGCAGCTCCTCGGCATCGCCTTCTTCAGATCCTCCCTCCTCGCCATTCTCCTTTTCTGCCGGCTGCCAATTGCCAACTGCTTTTTTGTCTTTTGAAATCCCCTCCTCACCTGGAATCAAATTAATGGTGCTCTTGCACCGCTCCTTCTCCGGCAGGTCGTAACCGCTGCAGCTGAGGAACACGCCGGTTGCGGCGGTGCGGATCACCATGGGGCGGCCGCATCGCGGGCAAGCCACGTCGACAGGCACCGGCTCGTTGCGTCGCATCTTTTCAGCGGCCTCGGCTAACTGCGTCTTAAATTCCGCATAAAAAGCATCAAGAACCTCCTTCCACTGTAGTCGACCCTGCGCAATGGTATCCAGTTTTTCCTCCATGGCGGCGGTAAAGCCGTAATCCATCAGATCGGTGAAGTTCTCCACCAAACGGTCGGTGACGATATCGCCGATTTTCATGGCGTAGAAGCGACGCTGGATGAGTTTGACGTAGCCGCGATCCTGGATGGTCGAGA
>JAFGSU010000469.1 GCA_016934435.1 Candidatus Zhuqueibacterota bacterium
GATCTGAGTAAGAAAATGGTAAAATGGGAACTGCTCCACGATTTCAACCTGCCTCATAGGGCTTCTAATGGAAAAACTGCTTATGAAGCTATCAGGAATATGTCATAATAAGGTCAAAAATGGTCTTAAAACGCATGATTTATCACATTTTTAATTTAAACAAAATCAGAAGTGTCTTTTCGAGAATTCTCTGCATTTCCAATGATGTGCCCTCTGCTCTATAGAAAATACATACGATTGACGGCTCAGTCAACTACTCAAAGGATTGAAAAGAGAGTTAGTCCACGGTAATGAGGGGCTAATTAAGGCTTTCATCATAGCGCTGAGGAATTTTATGGCAAATCTGTTCTATTGGCGAAGATGGCCAAATCCAGTCGAGTGCGCAGGGCGAGTTTTTCCAACGTGTTATGAACGTGACTCTTGACTGTATCGACCGCAATGTTGAGTTCACTGCCGATCTCTTTGTTGCTCATCCCCCTCGCAATGAGGCCCATTACATCCTGCTCCCGCTTGGTCAATTTGACTGCCTTCATCAGGCTAGTTTGCTTGCCGGTTTGAATTGCGAACTTGACGATATGCGAGAACAGCGATTCGGCCAAAGGGGGTGGAAGTATCTTCTTTCCTTCGGCAACCGACCGGATTGTGTGCAGAAAATCTTCAATGGTTGCATCCTTGAGGATGAAGCCGGAAATCCCCGCCTGCACGAATTCAATGACTTCGGCCTGCACCGGAATGAGATCCATCACCACAATCTCGGCTTTCGGATACCCTTGTTTTATTAGCTCCGCAATCTTCAAGCTGTTCTGAGTACCTAAACCCAGATCCAGGAGGACAACTTGCGGATTGATTTTCTTTGCTTTTTCAAGGGCATCGCCATTGCCAGTTGCCGATACTACTTTGATATCCTGCTGTTCATTGAGCATGGCCGCTATGCCTTCGCGCAGAAGACGATTATCCTCTATCAAGAGCACTCGGATTTGCGGCATGGTGATTCCTCCTTTTTTAAGTGAGAAATATGCCAATTAAAAATATAAAAATTTCAAAACCATGTCAAGCCCATTGATAGACTCGCCGTGCTTTTCCTAATATATGTCACACCCGCCTCTCATTAGTCAAATTACAATGGTGCACTAAAGTGCGCATAACCTCATCCCGGATAGTAGCTTAGCAGCGCGCTAAAAACGGTAATGAAGGGGAGATGCCAAATTAATATCTACGTCGAGCGCGCGCCGCCTGAAACTTCCTTATCAGAACTTCGCATATATTCTAGAGTATTCGGCAATATTTTAATGGAACACACGGCTGTGACCACCCCAAATTAGACGTCAATGCATGAATTTCAGTAAATGATAAAGAGTCGATAACAAAATGGAGGTGGGGGAATCGAACCCCATACTCGCGTTGTGGCACAAAGACTTACACCATATTGTGACCAAATTGTGACCAAATTGTGACCACTTTTTGGGGCCCATAAGGGTGGTCAATTGGAAGAGATGCCGATGGAAATTTGAAGCAGATTTGGATCAAGCGAGCTGTATGGATGAATGTAGCCCGCGAAGACAGTCGCCGTGATCGCCCCAATGTTCCTTCGCCCGCTCAGTCCGAGATTAATCCCAAGAACCGAAGACTTCCGGGTGCTGCCTGAGTACTGATCATCGTTCGGGTCTGTTAGAATAATCTCATAATAACCCAGTCCAACGCCGAAGTCTACAGACGTGGAACGAGACACTTCTGCACTAATGATAGCACTCATGCTGAATCCGGAAACGGCAAGGTGCCGGGGTGCCGAAGCATCACCAAGTGAGTTTCCATAGAACCGAGAGTAGATTCCTTCCAGTCTGGCACCCAACCAGTGTCTGTCAAGCAAATAGGATAAGTAGCCACTAAATACTGTTCCAGTCTTTGGCGTACGCGATCTACCTGTAGCAATAGCTAACCCAGAAGATAACCCGAATTTGATCGCGCTGCGGGAGATCTTGATCACAGGCTCTTCAGCCCAAATCGCTTCCGAATCGACGACACTCGACTGCGCAAGAGAGTCTGAATCAGTATGGACTAGCGAAGATATGTTTGAAGACGGTGGCCTGTCTTCAACCAAACTAGTGTCCCCACTAATACAAGCTATTGCTTTCATCTCGGATTCAGATCTTGTGATGAAGCTCTGTATCTCCTGGCTCTGAGGATTTATCTTGAGAGCCTTGCGCCAAACATCAATTGCATCAGTATAACGCGACAATCCATAGTATTCGATTCCCACAAATCGGTAGCATGTGAACAACATGCTTCGCGCGCTTTCATGAGCAGGATGAGAAGCAATCACTTCTTCAAAAAGCTCCGCAGCTCGAAGCAGCTCACCGGCTTCAAATAGGACTCGCCCACTCTCGAACTTCTCATCAATATCCTTTTGTTCTTGACACCATGCAGATGGACTAAAGAGTGCCAGCAGAAGAATAAAAAGAACTAGTAAATGCACAGTTCTATTCATTCCAGGGAAGTTGATGATTCTTGGCATATACTATTAATCGGCATTTGGAGGTGATCGTTTGACCTGAACACCTTGCAGCTCGTCCAATCGGAAGGTAACCGAACTTACTGATGACTATTCATCTGACGATCATCGCTACCAGAGGACATGAGCACAGTGCGCTTACAAACGCTGTGACCAAAACGGGATTTCGTTATTTGGTGTTATTAGGGGATATATCCCAAGCAGTTCCCGTAAATCGTTCCAGTACAATAAAATGGAGGTGGGGGAATCGAACCCCCGTCCAATCTATTATACATTGAATTTTGTCGAGTTATATTAGTGATAGTGCTGTACGCTTAAAACAAGGCTGATGTGAATTACCGTAAGTCATTGTATTATAGTGTCTTACGCAGATTTATTTACTGGGCGACAGGGATTCGAACCCCGATTATACGGTCCAGAGCCGCATGTCCTGCCGTTGGACGATCGCCCAGTGAAACGTGGAAATTAATATGAAGTACCTGTTTTGTCAAGCACTTGCTGTAAAAGATTTCGGTCGATTTTTATTTCCGTTTACTCTGAATCCTCCAAAAGCTTTTTAAGTTCCTTCTTTTTTTTCTTGAGCTGCTTGTAGATATGATCCTTCTTGTTTTTGTCGAAGATCGCCTCTTTGCCGCTGCGTTCAAACTGGATCTCCAAATTCTCGATCTCGTTTTGGAGTTTCTCAATCTTTTTTTCGTCAACCATCACAATAATCCTCTATGAAAGTGACCTTATATATTCTATCGCTCTTGTAAGTCTTTTATCCACTTCAGGATGGCCGACCAGCTCGACTATTTCAAACAGTCCCGGGCCGCCGGTACGACCGGTCAGGGCCAGCCGGATCGGATGGATCAGGTCGGCCGGGTTGAGGCCGAATTTCTCGGCTTTCTCCCTGACTATATTTTCGGCAGTATCCTTTTTTAATTCATAGTCTTTGCTGAATTCAAGCCTGACCTCCTCCAGCTTATCCGCCAGACCATCAGCCATAAAGCGTTTTTTGACCCCCTTGGGATCATACTCGAAATCCCCCTTGAAAAAGTAGCTGCCATTGTCGGCGAATTCCTGCAGAGTACCACATCTTTCCTTGAGATTTTCCACCACCCGCATCAGCCACTGCCATCTGGTCTCGATCCAGTATTTGGTGGCCAGATCATCCTTGATCAGAAAGGGCGCGATCAGCTGCACCAGGGTATGATTGTCCAGGGCCATGAGATACTGGCTGTTCATCCAGGTCAGCTTGACCGGGTCGAAGATGCAGTTGTTGGGGTTGATGCCGGAGAAATCAAACGCCTCAAGCATCTCCTCCATAGTCATAATCTCGCGGCCGTCCTTGGGAGACCAGCCCAGAAGAGCCAGGCTATTTAAGAGAGCCTCGGGAAGATAGCCCTCATCCCGATACTCGGTGACCGATTTATCCCCCTTGCGTTTGGAGACCTTGGAACGGTCCGGCCGCAGGATCAGTGGCAGATGCGTGAAGACCGGCAGGGGTTCATCCAGCGCCTTGTAAATCTCGATCTGCTTGAAGGTGTTGGCGATATGATCGTTGCCACGGATAATATGGCTGATCTTCATATCGATATCATCGATAACCACGGCAAAATTATAAATCGGGCTGCCGTCGGTGCGAACTATGATAAAATCATCCAATTCTTCATATTGTTTGGTCAGGTCGCCGTAGACCTCATCCGTGAATTTGGCCTCGCCCCCGGTGGGGAGCTTGATCCTGACCGTGAATTTTTTACCCGCCTTAAGATTGGCCCGGACCTCATCCTCGCTCAAATCGCGGCAGGCGCGGTCATAGGTGTAATTCTGTTTATTTTTCTGGGCTTCCTCGCGTTTGCTGTCGAGTTCCTCGGGTGTGCAGAAACAGCGATAGGCCTTTTTCTCCTTCAGGAGCTTTTCCACATAGGGGGGGTAAAGATCAAACCTTTTAGACTGATAATAGGGACCTTCATCCCAGTCGATTTTCAGCCATTTCAGACATTCCAGGATGATATCGACCATTTCCTGCGAGGATTTTTCGAGATTGGTGTCCTCGATTCTAAGAATGGATTTGCCACCTTTGGCACGGGCATAGAGAAAGTTGAAAATCGCCGTGCGCGCGGTTCCGACATGAAAATAGCCGGTTGGCGAGGGCGCGATGCGTACCCGAATTTCTTTCATATCTAATTCCTTTCCTGCTAGAGGATATCATTGCCGGGCAGATATTGCAAGCATTTTTTAACATATAGAGACATCTGTATTCTCGTCTCTATCTCTTTTCCCGGAATAATATAGGTAAGTCCATGATTGGGCCATTTATTGCCGAATCGCGATTTAGTCTGTTGACAACAAAGTCGCAAAATACTAAATTGGGGGCTATTGGATTTTAGAATTTTGCGTGGCAGAAATCGCAATTATATGAGGCTCGCAATGGCCATTCACCCCATACCGGAATCATCCTTTTGGTATGGTTCCGATTTCTTTCTATCAACTAACCATTTTCATGATTTGGACAGGCGAACGTTCACGCAGTTTGTCTGTGAGGAGCAGTTATGACTGTGGCCGACAAAATGATGAAAAGTAACGGGAAAATCGATGGGAGGCGACTATTTTTCATTTTCCTGGGAATCGCCCTTTTTTGTATAGTCTACTTCTCTCCCCAATGGGCTGACGCTGTCGATCCTGAGGGCAAGCATTTTTCTCTCAGTTACAACGGCAAAACCGCGCTGGCGATTTTTCTTCTGGCCGGAATCTGGTGGGTATTCGAGGTTGTGCCGATCGGCGTTACCAGTATAACCATCGGTATCCTGCAGGTACTTTTCCTGGTTGGGGAGGAGCGGTTGCCGAAAGTGGTCTTCGGCGATTTTATGGATCCTTCGGTCTGGTTCATTTTCGGATCGATTGTGATCGGTATGGCCTTCGCCAAAACCGGCCTGACACAAAGGCTGGCCTACCGGATGCTTTTGCTGGTGGGGGAGAAAACCAGCATGATTTACCTCGGCAGTTTTGTCATGACCGCCGGGCTGACGCTGATTATGGCTCATACTGCCGTGGCCGCGGCGGTTTATCCTCTGCTGATCGCGATTTATGGTCTGTATGCCGATGATAACAAGCCCACCAGGTTCGGGCAGGGATTGTTTATGGGTATGGCCTATGTGGCCGGGGCCGGATCGGTTATCACCCTTCTGGGGGCGGCGCGCGGGGCTGTGGCGATCGGCTTTTACAAACGTATTATAGGTACCGAAATATCATTTTTCGGTCTTTCCTATTATATGCTTCCGATCGGGGCGGCCATGGTTGGCCTGCTGTGGCTGTTTTTTATGATTTTCTTCAAACCTGAAAAAAAGGAGATCAAAGGCCTGCGCGAACGTGTGGTGCCCTTACATAAAGAACTGGGGCCGATGTCCAGGACCGAGATTACAACCCTGGTGATTGTGTTTTCATGTATCGCGGTACTGGGACTGCGATCATTTATACCGGCCCTGGCGCCATTGCATAAGAGCGCGGTAATCTTATGCACCACCGTGTTTTTTTTCCTGTTCAAGATTCTATCGATCAAGGATCTGGAGGAAATTCCCTGGAATATTATCCTGCTTTTCGGCGGGGCCATGTCGATCGGTTTCTGTCTCTATGATACCGGGGCGGCCGACTGGCTGGCCATCAACTGGCTGGTGCTGTTCAAGAACGCGCATTGGCTGGTTTTCATCATCGGCATGAGCCTGTTTGTGCTGATAATGACAAACTTTATTATGAATGTGGCCGCGATCGCGATTTCTCTGCCGGTGGCTCTGGTAATTGCTCCCTATCTGGGAGTGGCTCCCGAAGTGATTATGTTCTCGTCTCTGGTTGTGGCGGGTATGCCGTTTCTGCTTCTGGTGGGCGCGGCGCCGAACGCGATCGCCTATGAAAGCAAACAGTTCACATCCGGTAAATTTTTTGTCACCGGTATTTGGGCCAGCTTAATGCTGTTAATAGTCCTGACCATCTTCGTGGTGGCAATCTGGCCCTTGATGGGGATGCCGGTTTTGCTGCCGAAATAAAATTGGAACCAATGCTGATTTTTTGAACCCCGGACAGCGGCTCCGAGTTTAAGTATGCGTGGCTGTTTCCATGTTTTAATTTATAGCGCATTTAAACAGGCGGATCATTCAACCATATCTTTGTTGAGAGGATTTTAGTATGAATACAAAATGTGTCAAAGATTTGATGCTGCGGCTGGAGGATTACGCGATTGTAGATGAGGACGCCACCCTTTATGAGGCGGTGATCGCTCTTGAAAAAGCTCAGGCCAAAGTGCCCGAGGGACGCATGAAACATC
>JAFGSU010000470.1 GCA_016934435.1 Candidatus Zhuqueibacterota bacterium
ATGTCTAATATCATAAGAGAGCGTTATCCGCAGGCTCTTATCGTCGGCAAGAAATCGCCGCCGTTTCGGCCGTTCACAGGAGCAGAGAACGCCGCTTACCTAGCTGAAATTGCAGCCAGCGAGGCGGACATCATCTGGGTGTCGCTGGGAGCGCCCAAGCAAGAGATTTGGATCTATGATAACTATCGTCATTTCAAGCGCGGCCTGTTCGTTGGCATCGGCGCTGGATTTTCCTATTTGGCCGGAGAAATCAAGCACGCGCCCCATTGGATGAAGAGTCTGGCTCTGGAATGGCTGTATCGTTTGATACAGGAACCCTTTCGTCTTTTCGGGCGGTATCTTGTTTCTAATTCGCTCTTTCTATATTATATCAGCCGCGAATTTTTATATTATGAGAATAATAAATCTAAGAACAGTAGTACGCAAAACAGGTCACAACGCTTCTAAGGACATGACGGGGCTTGCTCGGTTCTAACGCATTTTTGTTTATAAACTCGCAATGACATTCTTTTTTATGTCCTTGCGTGAATAATGGCATTTTTGTCATGCTGATATAGACGAATGTCCCTAACTAACTAAAATAGATGAGATATAAATATCACAACACCATCACCTTTCTTCAAATGTTAGCGGATTTAGTCACGGTTAATTCTTCGTGGTACCTAAGCTATTGGTTATGGTTTATTTCGCCGTTCCGGCTTCAGGAACATATCATTGCTCCGAGTATTTTGGAATCGACCATAATCGGGCTGGTCTTCATCATCATGTTTTTCATTCAAGGGGGATACAAGCGTAAGACGAGCATCATGAATTTAGATGCGCGAAAAAACCTGATTGGCGCCATGATGATGGGATGCGGACTCGTTATCATTTATTCCTTTTTTCTAAAGACGATAATGCTCGGTCGATTACAGATTTTTTATTTTTTCTTTACCATGTTTTTTTGCATTTCAATGGAACGTTATATTTTTGATCATATTCACATTTTTTTATTACGCAAAAACATCGGCTCTAAACGCGTCCTTATTTTCGGTGCCGGTGAAACCGGGATACGCCTGGCAAAAGCTCTGCAGCGGTATCCCAAATTGGGATATCTACCGATCGGCTTTGTAGACGATTATATTACGAAAATAGATAAAAATGGTATCAATCCGCTGCCAATACTGGGGACGTCGCATCAATTGGAGGCGATGCTCCAGAGATACAATGCAGAGGAGATCATTATCGCGATCCCCTCGGCACCGCAGAGCCGCATACGGGAAGTAATGCAGCGCTGTAGTAATGCCAATATACCATATCGCTATGTGCCCAATCTGTACGATACTGCGATCCAGCGTATTCGCACTGATGTAATAGATGGTGTACCTGTGTTTGGAATGGGACATCTTCGATATACGCCATTTAATGCAGTTGTAAAGAGATTGTTTGATATTGCGTTCTCGATTTTTATCATCATTTTCCTGTCGCCGATGGTTGCCGTGATCGGGGCGGCTATTCGCCTGGATTCGACCGGGCCGGTATTTTTTAAGCAGCAACGCGTAGGTCAATGGGGCCGTCTGTTCATCATGTGGAAGTTCCGCACAATGAAAAACGGTTCGGACCCCTATGCCGTTCATCCACATGACAAGAATGACGGCCGCATCACGCGCGTCGGACGATGGTTGCGACGTATGAGCATGGATGAATTGCCGCAGTTTTTAAATGTATTGCGTGGTGACATGAGCATCGTCGGTCCCCGACCGGAGATGCCCTTTATTGTTAAAGAATATAACGATTTGCACCGGGAACGCCTCAATGTCAGACCCGGCATTACCGGATTGTGGCAGATTTCAGCGGACCGCGGCCTGCCCATTCATGAAAATATAGACCACGATCTTTTCTACATTCAACACCAATCTTTTATCCTCGATCTCCTCATTATTGGTAAAACCTTTTGGGTGGCATTAAGCGGTTTGGGGCGATAAGAAAATAACATGGCTATGTGTAAACGTGGGCACATTGGAATATGCGAATATTCAATCCCCTGCACTCATGTTTTTTAACACTGTTCACTTTTCTTTGCATCAACCATGAATAAGTTATTTCTGCTAATCATAATTCCATTTACTGTATTATTCGCTCAGACCATCCGACCGTCTCATTGGTTGTCGGATTATATAAGATTTGCGCAGGCGCGAGGGTACTTGTGGTCGCTTTCGCCATTGACCCAACCTTATGAGAGCGCCGAGATACTTGCACTTGTTCAACAAGAACTGGAAAAAGGCGGCATAGCTTCACCGATAGTCGCAGAACGCACCCGGTATATGATTGACCGTCTGTTGAGGCAGCCCCGACATGACGGCGAGGGCTGTATTGGCGTGGATGTAGAGCAAAAATTCCAAGTATCTGATTCGGATCGCTATTTCCACAGCATCAATCGCCTGGGCGCGGTTTATCGTTTTCGGCCCTGGCTGTATGGTGCGAGTGTCACCCTGATGGACAATCGTCTGGATGAGGATGCAAATTATATGGGCATCCGCCAGAGCGGTGTTTCCGCTTATCACGAATCGGCGTATATTCTCCTGCGGCATGAGGGGTGGTCTTTTATCGCCGGTCGTGACTTTTTGCGATTGGGACCAGGCATTGATGCGACACTTTTTCTCTCCGATCATTCACGACCACTGGATCATCTCCACCTTGCCTATCAAGCAAAGTATTGGCGCTATACGTTCATTTTCGCGCAGCTGGATCACTTCATTGTGGATGATGGTAGCAAGAGCACGCAAATGAACCGATACCTTGCGCTGCACCGGCTGGAAATTCGTCCTTATCCACGGCTGCGTCTTTCTGTGGGTGAAGCGGTGCTATACGGCTCGACCGCTGGTGTGCATTGGGCGTACCTTAATCCTTTTATTTTTTTTCATGGCGAGCAAATGAACGGACCACAGGCGGGCAATATTCTCGGCAGTCTGCAGGCGGCCTGGATGCCATGGCTCAACCTGACTTTATATGTCGACTTGCTTATCGATGATATCCAGCTTGAAAAAAGCGTACCAGGCGATTTTGAGCCAAATGAATATGGTCTGATCGCAGGATGGCGTTGGGCGGATCCCTGTGGATTGAATGGACTGGATATTTTTGCCGAATATTCCCGCGTGACTCAACGAACTTATAACAGCATGTTTGGAGACTGGGAAAAATGCCTGCATCGCCGTTTGCCGATAGGCCATTTCCTCGGCAACGATTTTGATCGAATCCTAGTCGGCTGGCAGTATTGGCCGGTTCCTTCGCGGCGCCTTCGCATGTATTATGAAAATCGCCGAAAGGGCGAGGATCGGATCGATAAACCTTTCACTGATCCCTGGATGGATACGCCGGATTATCGTAATTATACCGAGCCTTTTCCAACCGGCATAGTTGAGCACAGTCATATATTTAATTTCGATCTCGAATGGCACCCATTATGGTGGTTACGAGGATGGCTGGGATTGGAATATACCGCAGCTGATAATTTCGATCATCAAATCGGTACAAAAAAAGATTATTGGCAAATGCAGATAGGGTTGTCCATTGAAGGGATTGTTAAAGGGATGGTACGTCCTTGACTAAAGGAATTATTGTAGTATCGTTTATGTAATTTTTGGTTGTGATACAGTCTAATGGGAGTGAAACAAGCTACGTAATAAGATTCTTTCAGTCATCCGAATTAGGGAAAGGCCCATTCCCTGGAGATTTTGTAGAATCAGGACCTACCATGCAGTCTTAAGTAAATATCATTTCACTAACGAGCGTTAATTGAACAAAGGCATCTTTTACGCCATCATCGCCTATGTCATGTGGGGCGTATTTCCCATTTACTGGAAGTGGTTGGACCATGTGCCGGCGCTGCAGGTTTTGAGTCATCGGATGGCCTGGTCGCTGGTGTTCGTGGCGTTGCTTTTGTTGTGGAAAAAAAGCCGTCTCGTGCGCACCATCCGGCGTAATCCTCGTCAGGCGGCCGTGTTTTTTCTCACCGCGTGTTTGTTGTCCGTGAATTGGGGACTGTACATCTGGGCGATACAGACGGATCGCGTGGTGGATGCCAGTCTGGGGTATTTCATCAATCCATTGATCAATGTGCTACTCGGCACGATTTTTTTGCGCGAACGCCTGCCGCTGGGGCACTGGGTGGCTGTGGGATTAGCCGTCTTCGGCGTGCTCTATCTGGCGTTGCAGCAGGCAGGGCTGCCGTGGATCGCCCTGGTGCTGGCATTCTCCTTTGCATTTTATGGATTATTGCGCAAGACCGCTCCGCTGAACAGCCTCGAGGGCCTGGCCGTTGAGACGACCGCCCTTTTACCCCTGTCCTTGAGTTATATGGTGTTTCTGGAAGTTCAGGGTCACGGCGCATTCGGTCATGGGGATATTATCACATCTTTATTTTTAGCCTTTGCCGGTCCGGTGACGGCGTTGCCGCTGTTGTTCTTTGCCGCCGGCGCCCGGCGCATTCCCTACAGCCAGTTGGGTTTTATTCAGTATTTGACGCCCACGCTGCAATTTCTCATCGGCGTTTTTATGTATCTGGAACCTTTGTCGCGCGACAAATTAACCGGTTTTGCCATCGTCTGGCTGGCTCTGGCGCTTTATACATCGGTGGAATGGAGACGCTCGCGCACCCGAGTGCCGGTGGTGACGTGAGCCAGTCGTTGGAGTTTGACGATGAAACGCATCTGGATTGATATGGACGATCTGCCGCATGTGCAGATATTCCAGTATATGACCGAGGCGCTCCGCCGCCATGCCCGAATTTTGATCACCGCCCGGGAACCTGCCTATATCTGTGAGCGCCTGCAGGATTCAAACCCGGTTTATAAAAGTGAGCTTTTCCTGCTACTATATCTACTTGATTGCATGGTGGTATAAATTTAATTGGTTCCTTTAAAATGGATTTGATCTATTTTCGGCGTAGCACACTGTCTTCTTAACATCCAGCAATTAAGTTCGAGCCCCCCCAAATTCATGCGCCTGCTTCAACCTCTTTTCATCCTTCCTTACTGACTCTAACCATTTTTTATAACCGTCTTAATAAAATCCGTTGGAGTGTGCCACATTCCAGCGTAATCCGTAATGGATATTAATATGCCGGTACGTTGAATCTGTCTCGCAAAAAAATTAGCCCTTTTCATGTGTAGGCCACCTTGAAGGTGGACTACACGTAGTCGCTGTATTGTGAGTTGAGTATGGCAAAAATGCCTTATTTCTTCAAGGACACCAAAAAGCATGTGATTGCGAATCCGTCGCAGGCGGATAATGCAATCCCCTCTGAAAGAGGAATAGCAGGGCTGGCGCTCGTTTAGTGGAGATTGCCGGTGTGATCATGCTGAATTAGAGCAAGGATTTGGGAGATATCTTTGAGCGGAACCACCTATATGGGTTCGTTCGGATCTTGATAGAGATCAACGGCTTTTTTCGAGGTGCGCAATGCTGGGATATCGTCATCGTCGACAACTTGGGTAAGAGCATAAAAACTTTCAAAACGTACAAAATCCCGGCGCCAACCTGGCGGTCACTTGATTGCGCTAATAAAGAGTGGGCATAGTCACTGAAAGCTTTTATATGTGGAATGGGCCTTGAAATGAGATAGTTTCACTCAGAATCTCGTCGGAAGGAACGTTGTGCACTTGAAACCGCCAGATAGCGGCTCCACGGTACAAGCTGCCGCCTTAATCGTTATGCCATGTGAGCTAATGCTTGACATTGTTGTTAATTATTTGCATATTTTAAGTTAATAATAATTTTTTTCCTCCAATAAGCGCAAGTGTTCGTGAAGACGCGACTTTTGCATACTCTTTTTGTTTTTTTCTCTCGGTATGGCTCTCTGCTGGAACCAAACGTTGCGTCCTTCTCATTGGATGATGGAATATTTGAGGATCGAGCAAACGCGGGGTTATTTATAGGATTTTTCCCCCATTCTTGCGCAGCATGACGCCATGAAAATGATGCAACAGATACGCCATACGTTCTCAGATGACGAAAATCTGTCGCGGGCGGCGCGAGGACACAGCAACTATCTGCAGCATCGTTTACGGAGCTATCCTATATCGGACAACAACCTGGGTGTCGGCGTTGAGACCAACCATTTCTATGAAGACACGCATGCATCCAGACAATACCACGACCGCAACCGGTTGACGGTAATGATGCGCCTGATTGGGATGGTTGAATATGTGACTATTAAAAATCAAGAGCATAAAACGGGCAGTGATGCTTCGTTCTGGCGCGGCCGGTTGGGGCTCAGCCTGGAAGGATGGGTAAAGGTGCGTGTGCCCGGGTGAACCGCACCGGCATCGGAGATTAGTTGAAATAGATAAAAATTACATAAAGCAAACGAACATAAAAAACTGGAGGTGTTATGATCAACGTCGGTGTGATTGGAGTCGGATACTGGGGGCCCAATATTATTCGCAATTTTGATGCCTATAAGGAAACGCAGATGGTTGCCTGCGCCGATCTTAAACAGGAGCGGTTGGACTTTATCAGGCGTAAGCATCCTGCCCTGCGGACGGATACGGATTATCATAAAGTCATTGACGATCCAAAGATCGATGCCATAGCTATTTGCACGCCGGTATTTACCCATTATGAAGTGGCAAAGGCCGCTCTGGAGGCCGGCAAGCATGTGTTTTTGGAAAAGCCCATGACGTCCAATTCAGCCCAGGCGGAAGAATTGGTGGAGTTAGCGGCGAAGAAAAAACTCACTCTCATGCTTGATCACACATTCATCTATACCGGGGCGGTGCAGATGATCAAAAAATTTCTCGACCAGGGCGAACTCGGCGATATCTATTACTTTGATTCGGTGCGCATCAATCTCGGGCTTTTTCAACATGACGTCAATGTGATATGGGATCTGGCGCCGCACGACATTTCCATTATGGATTTTCTGCTGCAACTCAAGCCGGAGAGTGTTGTGGCCACCGGCGCGGATCATGTCGGCAAAGGCCTCGAGGATGTCGCCTATCTGACGGTTTATTATCCCAATAACATCATCGCCCATATTCATGCCAACTGGTTGTCGCCGGTTAAAATCCGGCAGACGTTGATTGCCGGCACTAAAAAAATGATCGTCTGGGACGATAATGTGCCGCTGGAAAAAATCAAAGTGTATGACACGGGCATCATTGTCAATCGCACCACCGATGAAATTTACGATACATTGATACAATACCGCACCGGCGATATGTGCGCGCCCAAGGTGCCCATGACCGAAGCGCTGAGTACCGAAGTGGCGCATTTTGTCGATTGCATCAACAGCGGCAAGACGCCCATCACCGATGGCGTGGCCGGTTTGAATGTGGTGCGCATTCTCGAAGCCTCGGACCAGTCGATTAAAATGCGGGGCAAGGAAGTAAAATTATCCTAAACATACGTTGGAACGTTCAAACGTTCTAACATTCTAACGTTATTCGGAGAATCGTATGTCGAACAAATTCTTGAGCATTGCGGACGACGTTAAATTGGGCAAAGATGTCAAGATATACAATTTCGTCAATTTATACGGTTGTGAGATCGGCGACGGCACCAAAATCGGCACGTTTGTGGAAATCCAGCGCGGCGCTACAGTGGGCAAAAACTGCAAAATCTCCAGTCATACTTTTATCTGTGAAGGCGTTCATATCGATGACAACTGTTTCATCGGCCATAACGTCACTTTTATCAATGATAAATATCCACGCGCCACCAATCCCGACGGCAGCATGCAGACCGATGCGGATTGGGTCTGCGTGCCGACGTATATTAAAAAGGGCGCTTCCATCGGTTCCAGCTCCACCATCCTGTGCGGCATTACCATCGGTGAGAACGCCGTCATCGGATGCGGCGCCGTGGTGACTAAGGATGTGCCAGCCAATACCATCGTGGCCGGTGTGCCGGCGCGGGTGATGCGACGCGCGGATGAAAAATAAGGCGTGCAGGGGGATAAGGGAATAGGGATATAGGGAAATAGTCGAATAGGGAAATAGGGGAATGGAGAACTGGGGGTAGCACTAAAGAGAGAGGCTGCAGATGCGTCAGGCGCTTTTTATTTTGTTGATTGCGACATGGCCGGTTGTGGCACAGCAGGAGACCCTCATCGGCGGTGAATCCCACAGCGGCGGCTATGGTGGACCGCTGCTGCAAATAACCGAGATGAAAGGTCATTCGGCTACCCTGGTCGGCGGCAGAGGGGGATGGATCATCAACCACAGCTTTGTCCTGGGCGGCGCAGCATACGGCCTGGTTACCAATATTGAGTCGGATGCCGATGTGCTCGCCCAAGAGGGCAATCAATACAGTCAATTATTCTTAAATGTCGGCATGGCCGGGGTGATGCTGGAATATTATGCCCGGCCGCAAAAGCTCATCCATTTTTCCATCCAGGTTGTCATCGGCGCCGGCACGGTCGGCTATTGCACTCACCGTAAAGGTGAAGGGCACTGGTATGAGGATGAAGAGGATAATTTGGTGGCCGAGGACGCTTTTTTCTTCGCCGAACCCGGTATTACGGCTACCCTGAATGTGGCGTCGTTCATGCGGTTGGGCGTCGGCGCTTCATATCGAACCGCTACGGGTGTGGGATTGGAGGGTTTGAAAGACGACGATCTTTCCGGAATCGGCATGAATGTGTTTTTGAATTTTGGCAGTTTTTAAGCCAAATTTGGTGTGAATCCGCGAACTGAACTGAAGATATACCACCCGCAGGGTTACCTGATTAACCTGCAGGCACCGAATCGGTGTCTAACTGATCGGGCTTGCGCAGCTGTTGCAAGAATTCAATTATATGTGATCCTATATCGAAGAACATAGTCTTATAATGTATCAGTGTTCATGTATAGCCTGTTTCATAGCCGCCGGCCGTGGAAGGGACGGCTGTACAGCCTGCTAATCATCACGACTATATCATCGATCCTATCTGCCCCGGAATAACTCTGCCATATTTTCCAGCTTATATAGTGTGTACGTTCTCTCCGCGGCATCATAGCCCATATACCCCCCTGATGATAATTTCTGCTTGATTAATAAGTTTTGCTTTTTTAATTTAAGGTCATGCGATAAGAGGGACGGCCTGCTGCAATAAAGGCGTCGGGCGAGATACAGTTCGCCGATCGCTTGCTGCGAAAATGGTTGCCCCTCATTTTTTTACATTCCATTAAGCAATTGTTATCCATTGTTTTTGCCCGAACTCAACTTTTTTTACAGGAGATTTTTCTGATGGCGATATCAGATCAAAGGGAGATAAATGACGAAAGCCGGATAAGTAATGGGATATTAGTAAATATCATTATGGGACTATTACTCATAGGCACTGGACTGCTGGGTATAAAATGTTCTGATCATTCAAATAATTCCCAGAATAACGAATCACTCATACCTGCAGTGGAGATGATCAAAGCACGCTATGGCACCCTGCCTTTGATTGAGCGGTTAACCGGAGAAGTAAAAGCCAAAAATCAGATAGCGATATATCCTGAAATTAGCGCCGTCATTACTCAGGTGAATGTCAAAAATGGTGATGTGGTAAAAAAAGGGCAGATCATGCTTTATCTTCGGGATAAAGAGTTCCAGGAACGCTTGAAACAGGCGCAGGCGAATCACCGGATTGCGGTAGCCCAGGCCAGACAGGCAGAGGCTGAACTGAATAGAATTGAAGCGGAGTTGCGACGCACCAAGGAATTAGCTGCCAGCGGACTGGCCAGTTCTGCCGAGCTTGAAACCATTGAGACGCGGGCTATATCAGCGGATGCTAACCTTGAGCTGGCAAAGGCCCGCGTAGAACAGGCCCAGGCCACTCTGGATGAACGTAAGGAAATGCTGAGGCAAACCACCGTGAGGGCTCCTATTTCCGGCACGGTGGGAAGCCGTAATGCAGAAGTGGGCATGCTGGTTACCGGCAATACACGGTTGTTCACGCTGGGGCAACTGGACAATGTGCGGGTCGAGGTGGTGCTGACCGACCGAATGCTCAATTACATTGAGGCGGGCCAAAGAATGGAAATATTCACAGAAAATACGGATTTTGAAGTCATGACGGCCCGATTATCACGAATTTCTCCTTTTCTGCACCCGGTTACCCACAGTACCATCGCCGAAGTCGACATGGCAAATCCTTCCGGGCAACTCAAGCCGGGCATGTTCACTGCGGTGGATATTTTTTATGGTGAAAGCGAAATGGCAACCCTGGTGCCTCTGAGCGCTCTGTATGATCATCCTTCATCAGGTGTTACAGGTATTTATGTATGTCAGGATACGCTTAAAGAAAATTTCGTGGACGAATTAAAGGCCAGTCAGTCAACATCCTTAACAAAGCCCTTATCTTTCGACTTTGTCCCCGTCGAGATCATTGCAAAAGGCAGGATGGAGGTTGCGATAAGAGGAATAGATGGGGAAAGCTATGTTATAACGATCGGACAGGATTTACTGGGTGGAAAGCCGGGAAAGGCTCGGGCGCGTCCGGTGAATTGGGGATGGGTGGAAAGACTGCAAAATCTGCAACAACAGGACCTCCTGCAGTCGGTCCTGAAAAGACAGCAGGAAGTAAAAATAGATACTTCTATTTCTCTGGGCAATGGATCTCATCTTGGTGAAGGAAGGAATTGATGAATATTACCGATACAGCGGTTAAACGTCCCATTGCCACAACGATGGTATTCCTCATCATCATTATTATTGGTTTCATGGGACTGCGGTTTCTGCCGGTAGATTTACTGCCGCAAATTGAATATCCTATATTGAGCATTTCAACGATTTATCCGAATGTTGGTCCGCAGGAAATTGAAACAATTATTACGGATAGGGTGGAGAATGCCATAGCCAGCGTACCCAATATTGAAGAGGTACGTTCATCTTCTCAGGAGAGTAGAAGCCGGGTAACGATCGAGTTTGCCCAGGGCACCAACCTGGA